>NZ_JBIFFM010000007.1:0-234673 GCF_043556995.1 Sulfitobacter sp. 1A15106
GCATGCCGTCCAGCTGCAGGCCTCTGGCGCGCCGTGGCGCGATCCTCTGGCCATGGGCGCATGCCGTCCAGCTGCAGGCCTCTGGCGCGCCGTGGCGCGATCCTCTGGCCATGGGCGCATGCCGTCCAGCTGCAGGCCTCTGGCGCGCCGTGGCGCGATCCGGTGGCCATGGGCGCATGCCGTCCAGCTGCAGGCCTCTGGCGCGCCGTGGCGCGATCCGGTGGCGCTCAACCGAAAATTGCATCGCGGGCAATCCTGGCTCAACCTATGGGCGCATCCTGCACGCTATGCGAGTGGAATGCACGCCATGCGTGCAAATGCCCCGAAAATGCCCATCGCGGGAGGATGTGCCCCGGGTTCAGGGTCAGGGGCCACAACGCTGCGCCCTCGATTTCAATCCAGAAGGTGCAACGCTGCGGCCCGAATTTCAATCCAGAAGTCCACAACGCTGCAGCCCCGATTTCGATCCACAACGCTGCGACCCCGCTTTCAATCCAGAGTTAGGATCGACAAAATAATGCCAGTATGGCAATATGATTCGGCAAGACAGGGATTTCCCCTGCCATCCATGTAAGGAACATTACCATGACGCAAGTTCAGTACGAGACCGAAACCTGTGGGCGCTGCGGTGGCTCCGGTCGATACAGCTACAACCAGATCGATGGTGACCGCTGCTATGGCTGCAGTGGCTCCGGCTCGCGCCTGACCAAGCGAGGCGGAGCGGCGAAAGCCTTCGCGGATACCCTGCTCGATCGGCCCATCACTGATGCCAAGGTGGGTGATGTCATCACCTATAAGATATTCACCCTCACTGCCGTAGGGTCGGCTCGTCGACGCATTGCCAAGATTGAAGAGGCGCCTGTTAGGTCGTGGGCCGTTGACAAGGTTACTGGAGAGAAGGTCCCGTTGCGCGGTCTGACGGTCCGGTTTACGAATGGCGAGGTCGCGGAACTGTCGCTTACGGAAAAGGTGCGTTTCGCGCCGACCGAGGATCAGGTCGCTGAGATCATGGCCTATCAGGACAACCTGACAAAGGCCGGAAAACCGCGCAAGCGCGCACTAAAGAAGGCCTGAGCCATGAGCCACACTATGTCCAAGACCTACCGCATCGGCCTCCTGCGCAAGCGCATCGAGGAGGTCGACGAAAAGATCGCCAAACGCGAGTCAGGGTTGATCCAGCCGGTTGTGACCGACGAGGATGACAAGGCGAACAAGCGCCAGCTGAGCCATATACGCAAGCTCACAGAGCGCCGCATGGCCCTCCTGCGCGAGATTTACGATCTGGCCTGCCATGACATCACCGGCAAGGGTTGGGTGGACTTTCGCGAGGGGCTGCGCGCCCCGGCCGCCTACAGCATCGACAGCACGCAGCACAGCCGCGAGGTGATTGAGGCCTTCTGCGAGCTTTTCGAGGCGACCTACAAAAGGCGCCCGACGATCTACTAAAAGCCTCGACTCTTTGGTGCCAATATGGCAAGGTGATTCTACAAGACGCGCATATCGCTCGCCACCTCGAAAGGACACCAAAATGTTTCCAGATTTCTCCCGCGTCAGCCTTCACGTCATCTGCGCCCCCTCCGGCCGCTACCTCTATGTCGGAAACGTGCCCGAAGAGCTTTGCCTGCCCGTACCCTCGACCCGCTCAGACCGCCTCTCGGGTCGCGCTTTCGAGGATGCCGAGGGCAACAGCATGACCATGCGCCCTATGAGCTTCGCAACCGAGGCCGAAGCCGTCGCCTTCGCCGATCTGTGCGGCTTCACCGCGAAAACGCCTGTCGCAGCCTAACGTTGCAGACCCAAAAACAATCCAGAACGGAGCCCAACGCCATGAACACCCAAGCAACCCGCCACACCCTCGTTCACAGCCTCTTCGATGCCGCGCACGGCCGCTTCATCGGGGTCACCTTCCGCAAGAAAAACGGTGAGCTGCGCAAGCTCAACATCCAGCCCTCAGCGGTCCACACCCACCTGTCGAAGAACCCCTGCCCCAAGGCCCTTAAGGCCGCTTACGCTCGCGCAACACTTCACCCGCACCTGATGCCGGTCTATGACGTCCGTGAAGGCCGCATCAAGTCCATCAACCTGAACACTGTCCAGTCGATCCGCATCGACGGCATCGAGACACGCATCGCATAAGGAGCACCACACATGACACGCACCGTAATCATCGACATGGCCGACCAGATGTGGGACCTGCGCATCGTGGACACCACCCCGCACGATGCTGAGGGGGAGCAGACCTTTGTTGGGAGCTTTAGCACCTCTGGGTTGGCCGTTGCGGCTTTGGCCGTTGCGGCTGAGGACCTCTTTGCGGCGTCAGAGGCCGACGAGATGGTCGTAGCCGCGCCACATCACCGCCTGCAAGAGCTGTTCAACGGCGCTCAGTCCTGCGCCACCGACCTCGGTGACAGCGTGCTGATGTCGCGCCTGCGCGCTGACCTGCAACTCTGAACAAGGCGCAAATAAGATCATTTTAAGATTGGGGGCTTCGGCCCCCTTTTTCGTTTGCCGAATCATATGCCAATTTGGCAAAACAGAAAGACATAAAGAGAAACCGAAAATTGGAGCCCGACCATGAACTTGACACAGATCGCCTTCGCCGCCGCCGCAAGCTTTTCCGAGCCGGTGGCGCTCCCTGATGTACCTCACGCCGATCTGGGCTGCATGGCCCTCAACATCTACCACGAAGCTCGGGGAGAGAGCATCGACGGCCAGCTGGCGGTCGCGCACGTCACACTGAACCGCGTTCAATCGAGCCGGTATCCTGACACGGCCTGCGCTGTGGTGAGCGAGGACCGCGGCCCCAAGGATTGGGACTGCCAGTTCAGCTGGTGGTGCGATGGAAAGTCCGACCGGCCCGAGGACATGGAAGCCTTTCACCTCGCGCTGCTGCTGGCCGCTGAGGTGCTGTCAGGCGAAACCGAGGACCTCACGCAGGGATCCATGTACTACCTCACGCAGAGGGAGGATTACCCGGGTTGGGTCCATCAGCTCGACATGGTCGGCAAGATCGGCTCCCACGTCTTCCTGCGGCGCTACTGAGGCGAGATCAGACCCGGTATCGGCTTTTCGCGGCGTTGGCCGCTTGCGTCAGGTGGTGTGCCAATCGGGTCTGCATGTAGCGTGATGTCTCGTCCAGAATGTCATACCGGCTGTTGGGGTCCTCGATGTCGCGCTCGATCTCGCGGGGGACACCAGCGCCGTAAACGCCCTTGAGCTGCTTCTTGCCGACGCGTCGTACCGGGATCAGCTTTCCGTCCTGCTTGGACGGCACCATGAACACCTTGTGCTTGAACGCCCGAGCCTCGCCCCACGGCCGCGCCCGCTTGACGACCTGCCCCGCCTTTACGGCACGGGGCACCATCATAAAGTTGGAGATCAGCGATCGGCGCCGCTGCTTGGCGATGACCTTCGCCTCAAGGGTGCTGTTGCTGGCCTTCCAGAGATTGGTCTTGCTGCGCGCATAGCCAGCTTTATCCCACCGCCCACGCTCTTTAGCCGCCTTCACCGCCAGCGGTAGAGCTTTGCGCTGTGCGCCCTCGTTGACCGTGCGGCGGATCAGCGTCTTCTGAGTCTGCTCGGTGAACTCCGCCAGCGCCCGCTTCAGGCTGTCGATGTCGCTGCTAACAGAGACTCGGACTGCCATCAGGGGCGACGGCGGGTCTGGAGCTTGGAGAGGTGACCCAGAGCTGACCGCTGGGTGCTGCTAGCAAACTTGGCCGTAGTGGAGAGCGCTGCTCTGACCTGACCGCGCCGAACCTGTTGGCTGGCAGTTTTCAGCATAGCACGTCGCTTGGCGCAGGAGTCGCAGGCCATATTTCTTCCCCGGGTGTGACATCTTCCGGCACGTTGTCCTCGATGAACTGTGCCGCTTTGTCAAAAGATGGGTGCTCCCCCGCCGCGATCAAGAGGGCCGTGGCGCAGCGGCGCTTGCCCTCCTCGATGCCTAGCCGGAATGCGCTGCGGTCTCGTTGTGTCTCTGTGCTCATTTCTTCTTGCCTGTTGCTTTGATGATTTCGTCTGCCGCCTCGTAAGCTATCTCGTAGAGGTCCTTGCGGTGCTCGTCGCCCAGCTCATCGGCGACGAGGTCCATGACCGTGCGCGCCGTGATCCTCGGGTGGTCCGACCGCACGATGGAGACCTTGAACCCCAGCTCGCGGAGTCGCGCGTGCCGGTCTTTTTGCTCTTGCGAGACCCGCCCCACCTCGGTCTTCAGCTCGATGGACAGCAACACGCCGCCCCCGATGTAGACGCGCAGATCGGTTTCGCCGGGCGTCAGTCCGGTCAGCACCGCCTTCGCCATCGCTTTTGCGCCGCGCTGCTCCGCGTTCTGATCGCCAGCCGATGTCAGGGCGTACCCCGCCCGCTCAGCCATCCGCAGCGCTCGGATCGCCGCCGCCTGATGGATTTCTTCCAGATACGCTGCCTTCTTGCTCATTGGACTGCCTGTTGTTGTTCGATTATGCCAAATTGGCACAGCGATCAGGCAAGAGAAACCTTTTTCCGGTAGCGGGCCTCGGACTGGATCGCAGAGACGCCCCTGAGGGCCAGAGCTCGCCAATGGGCCGCCTCCTCCGGTGTCTTGGCCTGAGGGGTGCGCTCGACCACTGTGCGCCACCGGCCCGCCGTCTCCATCGCGCAGAGGCCCAGCGCATCGCGTAGAGAGCCAAACTCCCGGGCCAGCTCGTCGACGGCGTGACGCACCGGGCCGGGGTGAGGCTCGAAGCCATTCCAGAACCGAAGGTCGGTCACCGGCGGCGTGACGTCGATCGGCTCGCGCTTTCGCCGGCGCCCCGGGATCAGGAACGTGCCGTGGGGGTGGATCGTGACCCGGGCCTCTGTCAGCCCAGCGCGCCGGCAGACGTCCTCGACCTCGCCGATCGCCATAGCCTCGGCCTGAGCCCGGGCTGCATCGACCCGCCGCTCTTCGGCGAGCCGCTCTCGGCGCTGGGCGTTCATCCGAACCGTGTACTCGTCGAGGTCATCGATGGGGTCGAAGTTATCCACGGCGCGCCACCAGCATGCGGCTAGGCCCGAAGCGGCAGGCGCTCAGCTTCCACCCCCTCCGCGAACCGGCTCCTTGGATGAAGGCATCACGGTACTGGTCGGAGCACCCGAGGCCCGAGGCATCGACGGTCCTCTGGTCGCCGACCTCCATGCCTTCGATTAGCTTACTGGCGCGCCGGTAGATGGCTTCGATCTTGGGGCTGCATTTGGTCATTTTCGGGCCTTTCTGAGGGTCAACATTTTAGGTGGTAATTTGCTTAAGTTCACATGTTCGCAAAATCCACAGGGGGTCAGAGAGGGGGGAGAGGTCATCCGAGGGGAAATCGAGAGAGACAGATAACCCCTTGTATAGAAACAAAAAAATATAGAGATATATAATAAAAATATACCTCTGAGTCCCTTTTAGCGAATTTTACTACCTTCATCCCTCTACCCCCTGTTGATTTAGTGGATTTTACCACCTTCATGTTTACCTTCACGTCGGTGGGCGGCAGGCCCGAGCGGCCCGCCGGTTGGTCAGCCGTTCACCGGCCCGGTCCAGCGGTACACCGCACCGCCCCGAGGGCCGGTCTCGATGGTGATGTCACCGCCCTCGATCATGGTGCTGATCGCCCGGTCGGCGATGTCGCCAGAGAGCCTCAGGTAGGAGAGGAGCTTCCCCCGGGGTGCGGTGCCGTCGCTCTTGTTCAGGATGAACCGCTTGATCCGCTCCATGACCTTGGCGTTCTCTTCTGCGGCCCGGGATGGGGACTCGCGGGTGTCGACGAGCACCTCAGCCATAGTCGCGGTCGAGGAGTGCGCCAGACGGATTCCGAACCGGGCGTCGTCGCCATTGATCACCGGGTTGCGCCAATTGCGGCCCAGCGCGTGGAGGATGGCGAGCTTCTTTGCCATCTCCAGAAAACGGTTCCAGAGGTCGCGGTCGGGCCGGTAGCCATCAGTATTGATGTTCGCGTCGTAGTGCCATCCATCGGCTGCCTCAAACAGCTCCATGGCGTCGTGGGTCTGCCCCACCACGATAGGCTGGATCGGGAGGTCTGGCATGGCGTAGCCGCCGAGGGACAGGTCGTGGGGATCGGCTAGGCGCGCTGCAATGACGGCTGCGCCCTCCCGGGTGACCCTCTCGATCAGTGCGCTGTTGTCGCCGACCCTGCGGCCCCGGGGTGCCTTCTCCCGCTCGTCGAGGAGCAGGAAGCGACCCATGAAGCCGTCGTTATAGAACTTGCTGGGGATCGCGTCGTAGAATGCGTCCCGGGTCGACTGCATGAGGATCGAGAGGTGCGGGTTGTGGACGTGCCCCTTTGATGTGCCTTTGGCTGCCTTGATCTCCGCCGCCAGCTTGCCGTCGCTGTGGGTGGTCAGCTTCTTGATCACGCCGCGCATGGCCCGGGCCTGCGGCGCGCTCTTGTCGAACAGGGCGTCGATGAAGTCCGAGGCCTCGTCGATGATCAGGGTGCGCAGGGGGTAGTCGTACATCTCGCCGTGGATGCCGCCGTAGCTATAGACCTCGCCCTCGGAGAGCACGCGGTACATGACCTCCTGCAGATCGCTTGCGCTACCCTCGATCTCCTCGCCGGTCTCCTCGTCGTATGACGGCGGCGGGGTGTAGCCTGCCATTCCGGCCTCCACCATGCGCTCATAGAGCTTTTGGGCGGCGTTCGCGGCGGTGGATTTGCCGAAGCCTGAGGCCGCTGTACAGGCGATGTAGATGTTGGGGTAGGTGTAGGACACATCGGTGTGCTGAGCTGCCCAGCGCCGCCCGAAGAGCGATGTCATGATACCGAGAGCGGATGCCCCTGCGATCTCTGCGCTGGGCCTCTTGGCGCTCGCCATGAAGTACTGCACCAGATCGCCCATGAGGCCCTTTGCGGAGCCGAACACTGCGCCGGTCGTCTCCGTGCGTTGCGGCGGTTTGCTTTTTTCGATTGCGGCGTCGAGGGCGGCCACACCGGAGAGCACTGGCTCATCGTCCAGAGCGAAGTCATCCTGCGAGCCGATCTCGCTGTGCCCGAACTCCCCATGGTTCTCGTCGACCTCGTCCCAGTTGATGTCGCTGAGTCCGAGGTCCAGCCCACCAGAGTGGGAGTTAATCGCCTCCAGTGCCTCGCGGTCCTCAAGGTCGGCGCGCTCGTCGAAGGCTGCTGCGGCCAGTTTGTTTTGGCGCTCGATCTCCCTGTTCTGCTTATCGATCTCCATGGCCGCCTGACCGCTGCCCCAGCAGAAGTGGTCGAGCCACTTGAAGGCCTCAATGTCGCTGAGGTCGTTGGCTGCCATGACGAGATCGATGGCCGTCATGCCTTCGTCCCTTGCCCAGTCCATGATGCCGAAGTTAGTGATGCCAATCGTCGTTGGGTTGTCGCCGCCGCGCCAGTGCGCCGACATGCGATACCGCCCATCGCGCAGGCGGCTGGCGTCACCGTTAAGCGCAGGCACCCATGCGTCGAGGTTGGCGAGAGCGCGCTCCTTCATTTCGGTCCAGACGGCTGAGCCGCTGCCTTGCTCGGAGCGCTCGCCCTTGTGCGCTGGCCGGTCGAATGTGAAACCAGCCTGCATCAGCGCGGCGACGACCTCCTCGTAGAAGTTCAGGGGCAGCTCCGGCAGATCGGAGGGCTTGACGGCGGTCAGGAAGGTGTCCTCGTCCTCCCACTGATAGACCTTGCCGGAGGGGTGGATGGTGGGCGGGATGACGGTCTGCTTGCCGTGGGCGAGGATTTCGCAGACGGACATGAGCTTCCCGTTCTCTCCGATGGGCAGGCTGAGCTTGCGGCTCTCCATGCCGGGGCAGTAGTAGAACTGAGTGTAGCCGTTGCTGCCGACCTTGCGGAAGGGGGAGTCCGGCAAGACGGACTCGATGGCGTCTCGGATCGCGCCGTCGCCGTAGTCAAGGTCGATGGCGACGAGGCCATTGAAGCCCAGCGCGAGGCCGATGCCCGCTTGGACGGTATCGCTCGACCAGTTCTTGAGCTGCGCCTCGTTGGGTGCTTCATCGCAGAACAGGGACCACGATCCGAGGCCGCGTGAGATGCCGCCTTGCACATAGCCGGGTGCTTTGCCGCCGGGCATGATGGGGATCGGGGAGTAGCCCGCGTCAATGTAGCGCTGGGCGTTCTCCGCGAAGATGTTCTTGATCATGTTTGCCTCATGCTGATTCGTTATGCCGTTCTGGCACAATCTAATCGGAGGCGCCTAGGTTGACAACTTAGATGTGAACTCAAGGAAATAAAAACCCCAGCCTGCTAAGGCCGGGGCGTCAATCGTCTTCAATGTTGTCAACTCACAGCTCGCAGTATGTCGACACAACCAACCCGACAGGCCAGTTTGCTGCGTCCATGGGCACCTCGCCCTCGCCAAGGTCGAAGTGAACGCCGCGCGCGTCGATGATCGGCTTGGTGACGGCGTGCCGCTCCATGCGGCCCTCCGTTGAGCGCACGACCAGCCAGTCCTTTGATAGCGGCTTTTTGCGCACGGCATCGAAGGGCACGGCTATAGCGTATCCGCCTTTCGGCACGATGTCGCGGGCGTGGTCATCGGTGACATGGTACGCGGTGCCGGCGAGCTGGCGGTGCTCTGGCGGCAGCATTACGGGTATCTTATTATTCTCCTCGCGGGAGATCATCTGGAGGTTAGGCACGCTCCATTTGCTGACAGCGGCTTCTGCCATGCTGACCGGAAGGATGTGATCCACATCGAGGTACGCGGCCTGAGCTTTGCCAATAAGGTCTCCCGGGTCGGCATCCAGCGCTCGGGCGATCGCGGTCATGTATTCTTGCGTAAGTTTACGGGCGCCTGACTCGAGGCGGCTGATTGTAGACGGCGTGGTCCCAACACGACGTGCTAGCTCAGACTGGCTGAGGCCGCGAAGCTCGCGGACGTCTTTGATCTTGTTCATTTTCGTTGTCCCAAAAATTTATCATATGTCCCGATGCCCGCACCCAGTAGTTTTTTAATTTGTAAGTTGCAACTTGCACAATGCAACTTGCTAATTGTGCCATATTGGTACGATTCCGCATCACGCTTGTCAAAAAGAAAGTGGTATCTCTTGCGATTCAGCTGTGCCACATTGGCATTCAATCACAGCAACAGGAGACTGATACATTGGCTATCTCCCTATCATCATTGAAGAAAGTGCGCTCGATCGATCCGCCGCGCGTGCTTGTCTACGGGCCGCCGGGAACAGGTAAGACATCGATCGCCGCTGAGTTTCCAAGGCCGGTATTCATTCAGACAGAGGATGGCACACCGGGCGATCTGGAGCTTGATTCGTTTGGGCTCATGGAAGACCACAACGGCGTGATGCAGGCCCTCGGCGCATTGGCGCAGGAGGAGCATGACTTCAAGACTCTGGTGGTCGACACCCTCGACAGCCTTGAGCCGCTGATCCAGCAGGCTGTCTGCGACGAGAATGGCTGGGCGTCGATCGAGGACCCGGGCTTCGGTAAGGGCTACATCGCTGCCGAAGAGAAGTGGATGAAGTTCCTCCGCGCTACGGATTGGCTGCGCCGCAATAAGGGCATGAACATCGTGTTCCTCGGGCACAGCGATGTCACGAAGTTCGACCCCCCGGGGCTGGAGAGCTACAGCCGGTACAGTTTGCGCCTGAACAAGCGCGCCGCCAACCGCGTGATGGACGACATGGACATCGTCGGCTTCCTGAACTTCCGCGTCGAGATCAAGTCGAAGGAGACAGGCTTCGGCAAGACGCAGACCCACGCTGAGGGCGGCGGTACGCGCTGGATGTATGTTGAGGAGCGCCCCGCTCATTCCGCGAAGAACCGCTACGGCCTGCAGCCTGAGATTCCTGTTCAGCGCAACATGCTGATGAAGATGTGGGGCAATCAGGTCCCGATCGCCGGCCTGAAAAAAGACTGAGACCTGCAGCTCGGGGGTATCTTCGATCTCCGAGCTGTGCCAATGTGGCAAAACAGAATCAATAAAAGAGCAATACGGAGCTTAACATGATGGATCTTGGACTCGGCGATATCAACTGGGATGATGTTGATGAGAATGCCGCCGGCGAATACACGCCGGTGCCTGCGGGCCTCTACACTGTGGCGCTGACCGCCATTGAACCGAAGCAGACCCAGTCTGGAGGCCGCTCGCTGAAGGCGACTTTCACGGTCCAGTCTGGTGACTTCGCGAACAAGACGATCTTTGAAAACATCAACATCGTCAACAGCAACCCACAGGCTCAGCAGATCGGCCGCGGCTTCCTGAAGAAGATGTTCCTCGCATGCGGCATGCCTCCGCAGAACGACGGCAGTGTGATGCTCCACGTCCCGGTCGTTGTGAAGGTCGCCGTCGATCCACCGCGCAAAGACGCCCGCACCGGCAAGCAGTATGGTGCCAGCAACTCGATCAAGAAGATCATGTCGCTGTCCGAGGCGCAGGACGAGTTCCAGCGTGAGCGCAACATCCAGTCGTCTATGCCCAACAACGGCCAGCAACAGCAGCAGCAACAGCAGCAACAGCAACAGCAGCAGAATAACGGCGGCTACAACAATGGCGGCGGCAACGCGGGCCAGCAGCAGAACAATGGCGGCTACAATAACGGCGGCGGCAATGGCGGCTACACCGACCCCAATGCGGGCCAACAGCAGCAGCAAAACAATGGCGGCTACAACAACGGCGGTCAGCAGCAGAACAACAATAACGGCGGTGGCGGCGGCGCAGGCACAATGCCTTGGGATCAGTGATCCCGGCCAACCTCTAAGCTCGCGCCGGGCGCTACCGCCCGGCAGAAATACCCTTTCCATTGAGGCACAAAATGGCTGAATTTGACTTTGTAATCGACTGCGAAACCATGGGAACGCACGCCGACGCCCCGATCTGCTCGATCGCCGTTGCGGCGGTTCGCGACGGCGAAGAGATCGTCGACCAGATGAAGGTGGTGATGGCCCCGAGCCAGTGGCTGGGCACAATCGACCCTGAGACCGTGGCATGGTGGCTTCAGCAGACCGACGACGCCCGCGCAGCCTTGCTCACAGGCGGGTCCACATTGGACGAGGCTCTCGACGATCTGGAGGACTTCATCTTCCAGCACTGCAGGCTCGACGAGGCGAAGGTCTGGGGCTTTGGTGCTGTCGCCGACATCGTGTGGCTGGAGAGCGCTTTCCGCCGCCTGAACCGCGACATCCCATGGACTTACAAGAATGTCCGCTGCCTGCGCACACTGTGCGAGGAGACAGGCACAGACTGGAAGGTCTTCATCCCCGAGGGTCAGGCGCACCACGACCCGCTGGTTGACGCCCTAGCTGAGGCTAAGGGTCTGATTGCGGCTCTGGCCAGCATCGCCGCCTGAGCTGCTCCCGCTGGGCTTTTGTCATGGGGAGCCCAGCCTACTGGCCCCGCCGTCGTTTCATTCCTTTCCGGCGTCGGGGCACTTTTTAATCAAGGAGGTGATCAGATGATGGTCATTACTACCCCTCGAAAAGCCTACCGGGTGTTGACCCGTTGCCCGGAAGTCCGGCGCGAGATGGTCAAGATCATCCTCGCCGAGATCGCAGCCGTCCTCTGGTGGGTTATCTGCTCCCCGGTGTGGCTCCCGATGCTTGCCGTGCAGCTCGTCCTCCTAGCCATCTATGTGGCAGGAGGGATCGCCGAAACAGCTATGGTTTGGATCGATCGCCGCGTTCTCTGCGGATGGCTCAATCAGTTCTGGATTCTGGACCTGAGCCGCCACGAGGACGCCCTCCAAGGCAAGCTCAAGGCAACCGGCCTCTGGGGCGAGGGCCTGCGCAACAGGATCGACATGTGATGATGAAGCTCGATCAATGGCAGGGGATCCCGTTCCCCACGGTGGAGGGTGGGTATCAGGTGATCCTCGCGGACCCCCCATGGAAGTTCAAGACCTTCACGAAGGAGGGGTCGGCGAAGGGTCCTGACGTTCACTACGGCTGCATGCCGCTGGAGGAGATTCAGGCGATGCCGGTCAAGGAGCTGGCCGCGAAAAACTGCGTGGTGCTGATGTGGGCGACCAGCCCGATGTTGCCTGAGGGCCTTGAGACGATGCGTGCTTGGGGCGCCAAGTACGTCAGCAGCATGGCATGGGACAAGCGCAAGATCGGCACGGGTTACTGGACCCGCAATCAGCACGAGCTGCTCCTCATTGGGAAGTTCGGCAGCCCTCGCGCTCCGACTCCAGAGCACCGGCGGGCCAGCGTGATTTATGCCCCCGGCATGCGCCACAGCCAGAAGCCAGACGACGCCCACATCTACGCGGACAATGCGTGGCCTGAGGCGCGTAAGCTGGAGCTGTTTGCGCGGCGCCCCTACCCCGGCTGGAACGTCTGGGGCAATGAGGTCGAGGTCGGATATTGCGCGAAGTACCCGGGTGATCAGATCGACCTCGAAGACGCAATTAACGGTATCCGCACGGCGTAAACTGTGCCAAATTGGCATAATCAAAACAGGAGATTGACATGGCCAACACTGAGAACAAACCCACCCCGATGGCAGAGGACAGCGCCGAGATGTTCGTGTTCCGTCAGCTGGCTGGCGTCCATCAGACCCTCGCTGGGGCGGGCATTGCAAGCGGCGACCTGCTTGCCGGGACTGGCAGCCTGCTGATGGCGATGGCGCGCACTAACGTCGAGGTCAACATTGCTATGCGCTCCCGTAGCGGCGAGGCGGTGGACGCAGAGGCATTGCGCGAGTCTGGTAAGCACTCCCTCACGCAAGCGTTGCACAATGTCTTCGATGCCTATGAGGTGAGCGATGAGACCATCGAGCGAATTTTGAGCGCCCAGCCGCCCGCGCAGGCAGAAGAGCAGCCCGCAGCGGAAGGGGGTGACGCATGAGCCGGGCCACGCGCGGCATCGGCCGCCGGGGTACTTGGGGCTGCCGGATCATCAAGACCATTCGCCGCAACGGTCGCCTGATGGAACTGCACGCTACCAAGGGCTGGCGCAGCTACCGCCTGCCGGGGTGACCCATGCCCTGCGTCGGAGACAGGTTCTATGAGGCGGTCCTGAACAAGCGCACCCAGCAATGGGATGTCGTTTGGATCAGGAACGGGAAGGACAAGCCGACGCTGTCGCGGTGGTTGAAGGAGGGGGACCGTGAGGCGCGGCCCGCCTCCTTCGCACGCCGGGAGTACGCAAAAGAGTACATGCGGCTGCTGGCGGCCGGTGACACGTCAAGATTCAAGGTGGATGATTAGATGACCGACACCCCCGAAAAGTGCAATTGCCCGAGCTGCATCGGGGCTGAGCTGGCCCCTACCCTCGCCCAGCGCCTCGGTGATGCTCTCGATCGGATCGAGATGGAGTTCGGCAACGCAGTCGCGACCGACATCGCACTGATCGCCATCGTCGCCCAGCGCGCCCTCGGCGTGCGCAGCACGGCAAGCAATCAGGAGCGCTTCAACGTCCTGCTCGCCGCCCTGCATGCTGAGATGACCGCCCAGATCAAGGGTGAGGGCGCTATCGGCCCTAAGGTGGCTAACTGATGGTCGACCTGACGGGCTACATCGATGACGATGAGGTGCATATTCTCCACGCCACGGCGCTGGCAGAGGCTGTCGATCGCCATCTGGAGGGCGATCAGGAGAACTGGGACTCGCTCGGGATCAGCGCCTCGATCGCCGGCACCGAATGCTTGCGCTCGCTCTGGTACACCCTGCGGTGGGTTAAGGAGCCCGAGGTATTCGAGGCCAAGACCCTACGCATTTTTGAGACGGGCAATATCTGGGAAGACCGTATCGTCCGGTTCCTGAAGGCGACCTGCGAGAACGTCTGGGAGGTCGATCAGAACGGCCGCCAGTTCAAGGCCACGCTGGTGCATGGATGGGTCCGCGGGAAGGTCGACGCCGTGGTCAAGGGCGTCCCGGGGCTGGACCCCGAAGAGACCCTTGGCTGCGAAATGAAGTCGGCGAACAAAAGCAACTTCAACCGGATCGCGAAGCACGGAGTCCGCAAGGGCAAGCTGATGCACTTCGTTCAGCTGCAGCTGTACCTCCGGTACTTCGGGTTCGCGCGCGGCCTGTATGTCTGCGCCTGCAAGGACGACGAGCGGCTGCACTTCGAGATCATCGAGCGCGACGATGCTTTTCTGCACGTCCTACTGAACAACATCGAGAACACGGTGCGCAGCAACTTCGCACCCCCGCGCATCTCCGAAGACCCCGAATCATTCCTCTGCAGGTTCTGCGACCACATCGATCTTTGCCATCATGGCAAGGCTGTCGAGCGGCGAACCTGCAGGACATGCGTTCACGCCACCCCAGCCATGGGCTCAAAGCTCCCTAGCTTTGACTGCGTCCGGCATGGGATGCCTGTGGGGCCTGACGATCAGAAGCTCGGCTGCGCCAGCCATCTGTTCCTTCCAGAGCTTACAAATATGGAGCAGATCGACGTCGACGAGGTCGAGGAGGTCATCAAGTACCGCGCCGAGGACGGCACGGTGTGGATCGACCTCGGCGGCACTGGCCCCCTCAAAAAGATCGGCGATTCGGACTTCTAGCGCTTGCCGAATCATGTGCTAATATGGCAAGACTGAGTCACACTATAGACACAGGAGAGCAGTACAATGGCAGCAAAAGGCCAAGGCAAGAAACCTATCGCAGAGGCTATGATTCGGGAGGGTAAAACGACCGAGGAGATCATGGCGGCCACGGGCCTCCGGCGCGGATCGGTGCAGCACTATCGTCGCTCATTTATCGCTCAGCAGGGCGGGCAGAACCCCTGCCGGGAGCGCATGGGTATGACTGTCGAGGAGGAGCAGCGGGTGATCGACGCCGCCCGAGCCCGCCTCAAGCTTCGTGCTCAGCTGGTGGCAAAGAGTCCAGGCGCCGACCTCCCCCTCCCCGGCGAGTCCGCCCTCGATCGAAAGCGCGCCGAAGAGGCTAAGATGGCTGATGCACCGCTGTCCGAAGTCTTCAAGCTGAGGGTCCGCCCTGACGCCATGAACCACACCATGCGGGGCCTGTGATGCCTGATCCCAGCAAAGGTAACCCCCGCATCGCCGCGTACCTCGCAGCGCACCCCGGCGCGAAGTTCGACCCGTTCCCCTACTCCCAGTGGATCCGCAAGATGCTGCACAAGGCATGCGACGAGGAGCGTGGAGTCTTCAAGTTCACCGGCGACCCCGTCCCGCACATCTCGGATCACGACGAGTTCACCAAGTTCCTAGAGGAGCAGGCCGATGCCTGACAGGTTCCCTCTCAACCCCAAGGTGCAGTTCCGGCAGCACCAGATGGAGGCCCCGCAGGCGCTGATGGACTATTGGCGCAAGGGTGGCGGCAACCCCGTCATCGACATCGCGACGGGCGGCGGCAAGTCGATCCTGATCGCTGAGGCTGTGCGGCAAATTCTCAATGTTGCGCCTCACTCCCGCATTGGCATCATTACGATCTCCAAGGAGTTGGTTACCCAGAACGAGGATGCCTGCAAGCTGGTGTGCCCCCGCATGCCGACCGGCGTGGTTATGGCGGGTCTGAACCGCAAGGAGTACAAGTCTCAGGTCATCATCGGCTCGGTGCAGACGCTCTATCGCGCGCTCGGAAAGACCGGCGGGTTCCATGCCATCCTCGTCGATGAGTGTCACCTCGTGCCGCTCTTCCCGGCCTTCGACCAAGAAGCGGGGGAGCGGAAGCCTGACACCACGATGTTTGGCAAGCTCCTCGCGGAGAACGCCAAGATCGTGCCCAACTTTCGGATCGCCGGGTTCACAGCCACGCCGTGGCGCGAGTCGAACATGCCGATCTTCGGCTGGGAGCGCGGCCGGTTCTCCGAGGTCATCTACCGGATGGGTATCGGCGAGGCGATCGAGAAGGGTTACCTCGTGCCGCCGGTCACGCGGGTCATGGAGAACCAGATCAACACGGCGGGCCTGAAGGTCAGCAGTGCGACCGGCGACTTCATCGAGAAGCAGCTCGCCGCTGTGGCCAACGATGACAAGATCAATATCCCGGCGGTGCGCGATACTATCGAGGCGCTGGAGACCCGCAACAGCGCGGTGGTCTTCTGCGCCAGCATTGATCACGCCACCCGGGTGCGTGACATCTTCCGCGATGCGGGCACTCCCGCCGAGGTGGTGCATGGCCAGCTCAAGAAGGCTGAGCGCGAGAAGATCATCAACGACTTTCGCGCAGGCAAATTCCGCGTCTTGGTCAACTGTCAGGTCTTGCTCATTGGCTTCGACCATAAGGCGCTCGACCTGATCACGGTGCTGCGCCCTACCCGGTCGTCGTCAGCATGGCTGCAGCTCGTGGGCCGTGGCCTGCGGGTCAGCCCAACCACCGACAAGCTCGACTGTCTGGTCCTCGACTACACCGAGAACAGCGAGCACTTCGGGCCGATCGACCTGATCGAGGCCCCCAAGCCACCCAAGCCGAAGCTGCCGCGCGAGGATGACATCGGCAA
Source organism: Sulfitobacter sp. 1A15106 (assembly GCF_043556995.1). Taxonomy (NCBI): domain Bacteria; kingdom Pseudomonadati; phylum Pseudomonadota; class Alphaproteobacteria; order Rhodobacterales; family Roseobacteraceae; genus Sulfitobacter; species Sulfitobacter sp. 1A15106. The sequence goes on from NZ_JBIFFM010000007.1 coordinate 16,368, forward strand.
CCTGCGTGATTGCCCTGAGTGCATGGCGTTGGTCTCGATCTCGTCGCGGGTATGCCCCGGCTGCGGGTATGAGTTCCCGGTGACCGAGAAGGGCCTGCAGATCGCCGATGAGGCGTCACAGGCGGTGCTCCTGTCGACCCAGTCACTGCCTGACCGAAAGTTCAAGGTCACGAGCTGGATGTCGAGCCGTCAGCAGAAGATGGGCAAGCCCCCCTACCTGCGGGTCGACCACTTTGACGGCTACAAGACGCGCTGCAGCGAGTTCATCCTACTGGAGCACGGTGGCGCCCCGCGCAGCCGGGCAACCCGCTGGTGGGCCGAGCACGGCGGCCTGAACCCCGCCCCTGAGACCGTCGACGAGGCGCTCCAGCGGTGGAGCGAGGTAAAACCGCCCAGCGCGGTCGTGCTGCGCAAGGACGGCAAGTGGGATCGCGTCGTCGGTCGCACGTTTGGTGAAGTAATAACAGAGGAGGACGCCGCATGAGCGTCGATCAGGTAAGAACGCAGCGCGATCCATCAGTCTGGCGCCACACGGTGCTGGATACGCGGACGGAGGCTGTCCCAGCAGATGTTATGACCGCCGAGGAGCTAGAGGCGATGAAGCGCGCCGGGCGCGATGCCGGTAGTTTTCTGATGGAGATCGGAAAGATGGACATGTCGACGATGACTCCCGAGGAATGGCAGAAATTTTCATCCGTGATGGTGCTCGGCTATGAGCTTCACCTCGCGGGGATGCGCGAAGGGCAAGCGGCCTAGCCGTCGCGATTGACTCCTTTGTGCCAATATGGCAAAGTGATTCTCGTAGGCGGCACAGATCGCCTTCGAGAAAACATAGGAGAAACCCATGGACGACCTAATCAAAATCCCGAAGCGGTTCATCGTTGATCACGAAGAGCGCGACCTGAGCACACCGATTGTGGTGCGCACGACAAAGTCCCACTACTTCATCTGCAAGAACGACCCGGCGTGCCCCGAGCTGCTGAGCGATGCCGCGTTCTATGCTGACGATGGCATTGATGCCGACACGCCCGAGCTGCGCGGTCTTGTCGTCTCGGCCAAGGCCACCGCCGATGCCCTGAAGGCTGCTGGCGTGAAGGAGCCCTCGGCATGAAGAACTTCCTGATTATCACCGCCTTCTCGGCCGTCGCCACCCTCCTCGCCGCGCAGGATGCGCGATCCGAGACCCTCGGCATCGACTCCATCGCATGCACCTCCAAGGAGAACATGCAAACGCTCTCACAGGCTCAGGCCGAGCGCGACATCCGCATGATCAACTACCTCGTTCAGATGAACGCATGCACCATCCTGCCAGCTGGCACCGACTTCTCGGTCGTGGACGTGATGTTCTTCTCTGGCCTCGCCAAGGTTCGCGTCTGGGCTGGCAACACGCCGGTGACGCTTGTCACCCCGATCGAGAACACCCGCGCCCGCGGCGGCCTGTCAGGGCAATCGGCCCAGTAAGGGATCGTTTCCCGCTTGACCCGAGTTGTGCCATTATGGCATTGTCATAAGGCAAAGAAAGTGAGCCAACCATGAAGCACTTCACCATCCACCCGCAGCGGCGCGCCCCACGCAAGCCGCGCAAAGACCCCGCCATCGAGCAGATGCTCGACGAAGTTTTCGCAACCGTTTTTGGAGATAAATTCTGATGCAAGCCCCTGACATGACACCCGGCACCGCTGCCGACCAGACCTCGACCGCCACCCCCGAGTCCGAGGGTGACGCCACCTACCGCGTGACCGCCGCCGAGCTGAAGCAGTTCGTCGAGCGCTATGAAGGCCTTGAAGCTGAGAAGAAGGACATCTCCGACCAGCAGAAGGAGGTGATGGCTGAGGCCAAGAGCCGTGGTTACGACATCGCCACGATTAAGGAGATCGTCCGACTTCGCAAGATGGACAAGGATGAGATCGCTGAGAAGGAAGCGGTGCTCGACATGTATCGCGAGGCGCTCGGCCTCTGATGCCCACTACCGGGGGAGCCACGCATAGATGCGCGGAAAGCGGTGCCGGTGGCCTACCTGCATCCATCCCCCGGCAACCCACTTCACGATGCGCTCTTCCAGCGCGTCGGGATCGATCAGAGCTCGGATCGCAGTGCCGTCAGTCGGCGCGGTGTCGGGGTCATTCCACATAGACAAGAGATAAGAGCGGCAAGGCTGGAGGGCAAGATGGGCGACAAGCCAGTCACACTAGAGCGGCTGAACGACGCGATCGACACGATCGAGGAGCTGGAGGACCCACAGCTGGAGCCGGTTCTGGACCGCCTCTACGAGGAGCTGGAGACCATGGAGAAACGTGCCCAGCGCCGTGAGCGGCGGACACGGCGGAAGTCAGGAGCGGCGTGATGGACCCGATGTACTTGATCGAGAAGAAGGGCCTCTACTACCGGCCCGAGGCCAAGGGGTACACCTACCTCAAGCGCGAGGCTGGCCGCTACACCTTCGAGGAAGCCGCCGTGCGTGTTGGTCCGAATGGCCCCGACGGGTCGCAGGACGGCATGTCGATGTGGCTGCAGGACGAGGCTCCCGAGTTCTCTTCTGGCGCCGACCAGATCACCCGGCAGGAAGAGTTCATCCGCAAGCGGGTCCGCAACGAAACACTAGACGAGGCCGCCGCTCTGGCGCGCCACCGTTACAAAACTTGGCACAACGGCAGCGGCGTGAGCTGCGATGTCACAGCCTGCGCCGAGATCGCAAGGGGACTCGAGTCCCTCAAAGAGGAGTATCCGACGTGCTGATTGAACTGAAGTTTCTGCTGTGGGCGGCCGCGCTGATTGGCCTGCCATGGATGACGATGTGGATGGTGCCGTTGCTCTGCGGCAGGTCTCTGCGCAGCGAATATGCCGGCCTCGTCTCCGCACTGGCCGTGCTCGTGGCCTACGGCCTCGGCATCCACCTTGGGGCGGAGGCAGACACATGTCGCTGATTGACCGCAAAGCCGTAGCCGCCGCGATCTCGCTCTCTGAGTACGAGCGGGACTTCTCGCACGGAGATCACGACCCATGGGATGAGGGCTGGATCACCAGCCGTCACTACCAGTATGCCGACGCCGCGATCGAGACCCTGCAGCCCGCGCTCGATCAGACGCGCTACGACGACCGCACCGGCTGGGACCTGCGCAAGTTTGGTGGCGACGTGATCATGGACCTGACCCACCTGTGCGTCAGCGCCGTGCGCGGCGACAACCTCAAGCAGGCGCAGAAGCTGAGCGGCCTGCGCAAGGAGCTGGAGAAGCTCTACCCGGCCGCGAATGCGGAGATCGAGGAGCGCTGGCCTGTGGCGCGCGCGCCTGAGGCCCCGGCAGACATCCCTGCCCCGCGCCTATCGCCGGATGGCAAGGAATACATCTGCAACAGCTGCGGTCTCCAGTGGGTGCCCGGCACCGCGCCCGGCTGCAGCTCCTGCGAAGCCAAGTGGGCAGAGGTTGAGGGCTCCCGGTTCATCACGATGACCTACACAAACTGGCGCGGCGAGACTGCAGTGCGCGAGGTCGCGCCGTTTGGCGATCTGGTGTGGAGGGCGACCGAGCACCACCCCAAGCCACAATGGATCATGACGGCTTGGTGTAAAGACAAGCAGGCCTACCGTGACTTCGCGCTGGCCGATTGCGTGTTCGACGGTGCGAGCGATGGCCGCCCCATGCCCACCGATCTGTTCTTGGTGAAGTTGGGCAAGGCCTGCGACGACCACTACGACCGCAGCGAGGCGATCAAGCACTGGCTGGAGGGCGCGTGGGACGAGGCAATGGAATTTCTGGAGGACCCGGCATGACCGGCTCTTCGGCATCATCCCAGCCCGCCCTCAAAATCAAGGGGCCTGACGGGGTAATCCGCACCCCCGACGAACACTACGGCACCATGATGGATGTGGAGCAAGACCCGACCGGCGCATGGCAGTCGATTCAGGACCAAGCCGCCCGCATCTCCGATCTGGAGGCGGCGCTCGACAGCGAGCACGCGGTGGTCGGCAGCAACATCTGGCGATTCTGGGCGGAGAAGGCCCGCAAGGTCGCCGAGAAGCTCTCAGGCGCCCGCACAGAGGCTCTGCGTGAGGCGGCAAAGAGGGCACCTGTGCTTTGCGGAACCTGTGAAGGCTTAGGGGAGCTGGATGACGCTGACTGCGGGGACATCAGTTTCCGAACATGGGTCTGCCCCGCCTGCAGCGGAAGCAAGACCGTACCTAACCCCACCATCCTCGCCCTCATCAAAGGAGAACACCCATGACCGACACAACAGAAAGCGTAGCCAAAGTGATCAGCCAGCAGTGTCTGGAGAAGACTGAAGGCGGATGGCAGCCGTCGATCGCTGCGGCTATGGACATGGCCCGCGCCGCTATTGCCGCGATGCCCGCCGCGCCCCAGAACCCATGGCCTGACTACGAAATGAAGATCGCCGATGCTGGTGACGCCTACATCCGCAGCATCGCTTTCAACGGCAAGCACACCCTCCCGGCGATGTTCCGGTGGCAGAAGCTCTGGGACGTTATGAACGAGGCCGCGCGCAGCGGTGAGAGTGAGCAGGCCCAGAGCTGGGAGGCCAGCTGGCAGTGGTGGGCTGGCCGTGACGAGGAATGGATGACCGTTGGCCCCTGCCCGACCCGGCAGTGCGCGATCGACGGGATGGTTGATGACGGCGGCGCTGAGTGTCTCGACGAAAGTCAGGACCCGCCTGTGTGGGTGAATACCTTCACGGTGGTGGAGGCGCGCCAAGACCCTCTGCGCATTGCTGACTGGATCGACGCCGACTCGATTCTGGAGCGAGCCGAGGAGAACCTCGCCGACAGCGATCGGGTTGGGTGCGAGAACGACGACGGCCCGTGGTTTGAGGTCTCCAAAGAGCAGGGGGCTGACCTTGAGGCACGCCTGCGCCGCGCTTGCGACGAGTGGCAGGCCGCACATGGCCTCCGCTTCGAGTCCATGACGTTCAGCCATACTCGCAATCAGGAGGTGGTAACCGCGCTAGCCTCCCGTGGCATCGAGGGGGATGTGGCATGACCGAGACAGTTACGATCGGAGTAGAGCACATCGCCGCCATCCTGATTGTGCTCTTGATTGTGTGCGGGGCTATCCGATGACCAGCCCAGCGCCCCTCAACTGGGTCGAGCACGCACACGGCTCGCACGAGAGCGCGATGACCGACGACGGCACGCTCTACATCGCGACCGAAAACGGCTGGCGCACGACCGGCTCTACCTTCGTGAGCAGCGGCTCCATCGACGAGGCCAAGGAGGCGGCGCTCGCGCACTACCGGCGCACCGCTGGCCGCAAGGAGGATGACGCGCTCGATGAGCTATCCGTGTCCGCCTTCGAGCGGCTGGGCCGGGATGAGCAGCTCCTCGCGACGGCCGGGGCGGTCTACAACTCAGCCTACGCCAAGGGCTGGCGAGAAGGTCAGGCGCGCGGGTTGGAGTTTGGTCGGGCTCTGCACACGCACTGGGCGTGGCTGCCTGTGGTAACTGGCGCCATGATCGCGGGCGCAGTTTTAACCGCCGTGACGTACAATTTGGTGTCTCACCTGAACACCTTGCAGTAGATTGATTCTACTGAACTAATCCCGGCGGCGGGGTCCAGCCGCATGTATCCTAGACTAAAGAAAGGCTTTTTCAGACTTCGAAAGTCCTACTCCCCGGTGGGCAACTTGACACAAACTGAACCCCGCCAGCGTTCATGCTGAGCGGGGCTTTTTTTCTGCGCTGGTGTGGTAAAGGTCAGGGGCGCGACAGGAACTGACAGGCCTCAGAACATGGATGATCGAGTCTTCCGAAGTGGGACCACCCATATCGAGGTGACGTGCTGGATGTGCGGACACAGCGTTGTCCTGAGGCCGGCGGACCTGCCTCAGGATATCACGGATTACGAGTTTGAGAGTCGTGCGAAATGTCGCTGCGGGACCGGCTGGCCCTACGTCACCAAGTTTCCAAAGAAGAAGCCGATGACTATGTGATCGGCGCTAGCCGGCTTGGTCGATCTCAATACGCACTGGCGCCACACAGAAGCCGTAGCCGATCAGGGCTTCGCGTGTGCCGGCGGAGCCGTGAGGCAGCGGGTACTGGCTCGCGCCACTGTAGAGCGCGGCCTCCTTACATCGGCATGCCGCCACCCACGCGGCCTCTTCGGTGTCGCGGATGGTGCTCGCGATCGGCACGGGGGCGCCCCAGTTGGGGTCTATCAGGGCAAATGGCATACTTCCTCCTTCGGCGTGATGTCCCGGGCGGCCGTGGCCCGGCAGTCAGGGCAGCACTGAGGGCCGCGCCATCCTTGCTCCTCCAGCATCGCGAGGATCATCGATGTGCCGATACCCCCAGCGCGGGGACTCTGAAAGAAGGCTATCGCGCCGCAGCTCCGGCACCTCGCAGTCATCGCGGCCATCAGGCGGCGGCCCCGAGCTTGCTGTGCAGCTCGTCGATGTCGTAGCTGTTCTGAGCCGCCATCAGCTCAAAGGTGTTGACGCGCCAATCCTCCTGCGGTGGCTTGAACCCCTTGATCTTGGCTTGAAGGCGCAGCGCATCGAGGGCGACATCGATGCCGGCCACGAGTAAGTAGAGATCACGGCCCAGCTCTCCGATGCCGGCTGCGGTGAGAACGTCTTTCGCTTTCGAGTTGTTCTTTGACATAGCTGGATCCTCAAGCTGCCGCGGCATCGTCGATGAAGGAGAAGCGCGACAGGTGCCAGCACGCCACCTCGCCGAAGTCATTGGTGACGATCAGGAAGGGCCGCGATTCGAAGATGCCCTCCTCGACGCGGATGGCCTCGTAGACCTTGCCGTAGGTCATGGAGTGCTCGCCCCGAAAGCCGGTCGCTTTGAGCTTCATGCCGGGGGTGACTTTGTGGGCTTCGCGGTGATCGATCATGGTCCGTTCCTTTTTTCCAGTTGACCGTTGATCGGCCTATGGATGGACCCTAGCGTGATTCGTGCCAATTATGCAATGCTATTATGCCATTTTGGAAATAGTTTTCGAGCTGGGCGAGGAGGCGCGCCCGCCCCCTCTCGCCAATGCTACTTAAATACAGCCAATAGGACGCCAAGCACGCCAGCGATGGCCGCGACCCAGATCAGTCGATGCTCCATATCAGTGCGCTTGGTTTCTGAGACCTCCTTTTCCGAGAGCCAGTTCTCTACAAAACGCCTTGGGGGCCGCGTGCTGGGTTCGCTTTTCCCGTTAACCTTCACGAAATTAACCGAAGCCCCATCGCTGCTGCCTACCTCACCAGAGCTCATGCGGCTCCGCACATTTCGCGGTCCCATCTTCTCCAGTTCGGCGACCCATAGCTTTTCCAGCTGATCTCTCGGGATACGCCTCACGAGTTCCCTCCTATCTGGACTACCCATAAGAAACTTGAAGGTAGCCTACATAAACCCCGGCGGCTGCAATGATGAACATACATATCCACTCCCACTTCCTCCTAGCAAAGGAAAGCAGAGCTCTTGATACCGTTGCAGTCCAATGGCGTCGCAAGACCTCAGGGCGAACAACACGCCCGGTAGTTGGGTCGTATTCCCCGCGGTCAACTCTGCCGTCCCACCATCTCTTCAAAGCACTTTTCATCTCGCCTCCCGCCTCACAACTCAGAGCCCCCCCCGCGCGGCCAAGAACGCGGCGCGGGATTTATTGTCACAGCGCGACCGCAAGCACCGCTTTGTAGCGGACCTCGTCACCACCGCCCTCACCGTAGCGCTGCTCTTGCAGGGCATGCCCGAAGAGGTCGCGGCGGACCCGGTCCAGCACACCCGCCTCGATCATGCGGTCTTCGAATGCGTGGCGCAAGCTGTAGAGCGTGGTGCGGTCGGACTCCTTCAGGCCGTTCTCGCGCAGGAACTTGTTCACCGCGTCCGACAGCTTGTCCTTTCCGCAGTAGGTCGGGAAGACCTCAGTCCTGCCCGCGCGCTTCGCCTCCTCGACGGCTTCCCGGGCAGCCTCCAGTGCCACCCCGGCCAGCGGGACATCCCGGCTCGACTGGTGGTTCTTGAGCTGACGCCCCTCGGGCCGGATCATCATCATGGGGATCGGTCCATCGAGATCGAAGTGATGCGCGAGCGTGCCGCAGATTTCGGATGGCCGGGCCCCGGTGTTGACCATGATGTGAACGACCCGGCGCGCCTCATTGCCCATGCCATCGAGCGCACCCTTCGCGAGGAGCTTGTTCTCGATCCAGTCCCGGCTGAAGGCGGCTCTCCGCGTGCCCGGGTCCTTCTTCAGCGCCAGCCGGTCGACCGGCAGGGTCAGCCCGAGGTTCTTCATCTCGTTGATATAGCGGAGCACCCCGACCAGATGGATGATATCCTTGTTCGCGCTCGACGAGGTGATCTCCTCGCGATTGACCCGCTCGATCAGATACTCACGGAAGGCCAGCATGTCGTCGCGGGTCAGGCTGCCCAGCGCCCGATCGCCGACCACCTCGATGAAGAGCTTGAAGGCTTTCTTGCGTGGGTTGCGCCAGCGCCTGATCTGGTCATCGGTCTTGCCTTTGATCTTGTCGGTGGCAAGCCGGAAGTATTCGTCCAGAGCTCGGCTCACAGTGATCTCGGGTAGTGGGGCCAGACCCAGCGCCGCGGTGGCCTCCTCTGGCCCCTCAGCGGCGGCCTCAGCGCGCGCGATGATCTCTGCTAGCGGCAGCCCTGCGATCTCGGTGGGCGTCTTGTAGGCCAGCCCCATGCGCTGGGCGTCTCGCTTGGCTTGCGCGAAGTTGTGCTCGGCGAGCTGGATATCACCCGCAAGCTTCGCCTCCCACCCGTCGCAGAGCTTCGCCCAAGCGGACTCGGCCTTGCGCTGAGCGTCCCGCAGACTGTCGGTCTTAAGGGAGAACTTCACAAAGGTCCGGCTGTCGACCTCCGCAAAGCGGGCGGGCACGCGGCGCCGCAGATAGTAGGTGTTGCCGATCTTATCGATCATCTGGATTCTGCCTTTGTGACCAAAAATGTGACCCAAAATGTGCACCAAAAAATCAGGAGCTGTCAAGCGTAGGGCCATGAAAATAAGGGGTTTCCTTATTTATCATATGGTTACGATATAGGGCTAATCAAGGAAGTGGCGGACCCTAGAGGATTCGAACCTCTGGCCTCTGCCTTCGGAGGGCAGCGCTCTATCCAGCTGAGCTAAGGGTCCACTGAGGGGCGGTATAGCCAGAGCGCGCCGCCCCTGCAATGGGAAATCCGGGGGCAAGGGCGGCGAAATTCACCTTAGGCGAAAAGATCATGCGCCAATTCAAGCGCGTCGACCAATGTGTCGACCTCGGCCCGGGTGTTATACATGCCAAAGGACGCGCGGCAGGTGGCCGAAACGCCGAGATGCGTCATCAAGGGGGCTGCGCAATGATGCCCAGCCCGGACGGCCACGCCTTTCTTGTCGAGCACGGTCGAGATGTCATGCGCATGGGCGGCGCCGTCCAGTGTGAAGCTAAAGATCGCCGCTTTGTCCGGCGTCGTGCCTTGCAGGTTGAGCCAATTCAAACCGCCGAGCCGCGAGACCGCGTAGTCGCGCAGATCGTCCTCATGGGCGGCGATATTCTCCATCCCCAGATCCATCATGAACTCCAGCGCCACGCCCAAGCCAATGGTGCCGACGATCCCGGGGGTGCCGGCTTCGAACATCATTGGCGGATCGTTGTAGCTCACCGCGTCCTTGCTGACTTCCCGGATCATGTCACCGCCGCCGATGAAGGGGCGCATTTCGGCCATGCGCTCGGACTTGATATAGATCGCGCCCGAACCGGAGGGGCCATAGAGTTTATGTCCCGTGACGGCATAGAAATCACAGCCGAGGTCCTGCACATCGACCGGCATATGCACCGCTGCCTGCGAGCCATCGACCAAGACTGGAACGCCCTTCTCATGGGCGGCTTCAGCGATGGTTTTCACATCAACTTTCGTGCCCAAGACGTTGGAAAGGTGGGATATTGCAACCAGCTTTGTCTTCGGCCCGATGGCGTCGATCACCGCCTGTGGGTCAAGCGCGCCGGTGGCGTCCACCTCGACCCATTTCAGCACCACGCCTTGCCGTTCGCGCAGGAAATGCCAGGGCACGATATTGGCATGATGCTCCATTACCGACAGGACGATCTCATCGCCCGCCTGCATGCGCGGCATGGCCCAACCATAGGCCACGGTGTTGATCCCCATGGTCGCCCCGGTGTTGAGCACGATCTCATCTTCCGACCCGGCGTTGAGGAAGCGCGCCACGGTGCCGCGCACGCTTTCGTATTTGTCGGTCGCTAGATTAGAAAGATAGTGCAAGCCCCTGTGAACGTTGGAGTATTCACTCGCATAGGCTTGGGTAATCGCGTCGATCACCACCTGCGGCTTCTGGGCCGAAGCGCCATTGTCGAGATAGACCAGCGGTTTGCCGTTCACCTCGCGGCCAAGGATTGGAAACTGCGCCCGGACGGCTTCAACGTCGAACATGACTTAAACTCCCTGGGCGGTCAGCCCGATCAAAGACAGCAGAAGGCCAAGCCCCAGCAAGACCCCAAGCGCGGCCCCCGCGAGCACTGCGGCGGCGTAGAACAGGCCCGGCAGATGCAAGAGTTCGGCCACGAAATTCAAAAGGATCCAAAGACCCCAAAATGTAACGACGAAGGAGGCCAGCAGCGCCACTGGCGGTAGGGCCAAAGTCAGCAGCAGGATGCCCAGTTGGGCGCAGAGGCGAAGCGCCTGAAGCCACACGACGGCAGCCAAAAGCGGCGTCAACGCGCCCTGCCCGCCCAGTGCCCGGCCAACCCACGTCAGCGCATGCACATAGAGCACCATCAACCCGGCCAGCAGCGCGAAGAGCACCAGCGGCGATTGGAAATAGCTCGGCAGCGCCATGGCGGGCGGCGCGATCACGAAGGTGGCCGAGATGACGAGCGCGTTCAGCGCGGCCACCAAGGCAAGCGACGTCCAGATGACATCATTGCCCAAGGGCAGCTCCGCAATCTGGCGCGCTGCCGCGCGGGGGCTGCGCAGGGTGGTCTGCGCAAGCTGGATCAAGGCGCCGCTCATCTCAGCCCCGCTGCGCGGCAACAAGGCCCGCGATCCAGAACCAAAAGAACACGGCCAACCAGACCACCCCGACGATCTGCGCCTGTAGGCCCGGCCCGATGAACCCAAGCGCGAGCCCCAGCAACAGAAAGATCGGTGCAGAGGCAAGGAGCGACCAAACCAAGGTCAGCCGCACCGCATAACCGCTGAGCCGTTGCCCCGCGAGACGGCTGATCCCCCAGACCATCGCGGCCAAGCCATAGAGCAGCAAGGGCATCACGAAGATCCAGAAAAACGCACTCCAATACTGGCGCACCGCGAGCGGCCCGTCCGGATCGAGATGCGCCGCGCGGGCTTGATACGGCGACAGGGCCACGAAGATCAGCAGCCCCGCCATCAGCGCGAACATCAGCACGCGCACCTCGTTGCGTCCCTGCGCAAGCAGCCCCGACATCACTTTGCCGGGGCCGCGGTAGGTCGCAACGATATCGCTGGTAACAGCCATCAGGCGCTACGACGCTCCAACCACGAGCTGAGACGCCCGGTGATTTCCTCGCGCAGTCCCTCGGCCTCGATCTCCTCCACCGCTTCGGCAAGGAAGGCGAGCGTCAGCAGGTCAGTCGCCTCGGCATGGGACACCCCGCGGGCGCGGAGGTAGAACAGTGCCTCCTCGTCGATCGCGCCGGAGGTCGAGCCATGCGAACAGGCCACGTCATCGGCGTAGATCTCAAGCTCGGGTTTGGCGAGGAACTGGCTGTCGCCGTCCAGAAGAAGCGACTGGCTGATCTGGTAGCCATCGGTCTTCTGCGCGCCTTCCTTGACGAGGATCTTGCCCTGGAAGACGCCGGTGGCACCGTTGCGCAGCACCTTCTTGAAGACCTGACGGCTTTCGCAGTTCTCGGCATCATGGGTGATGAAGACCGTGTCGTCATGGTGGAAATCACCATCGCCGACGCAGGCGCCCGCGACATGAGCCGAGGCATCGTCGCCAGTGAGCTCGATCACGCATTCGTTGCGCGTTAGCGCGCCGTTCACGGTAACAGTGAAGCTCTTGAACAGCGACTCGGTGCCCAAACGGGTGAAGACATGGGTCGCGGCACGGCGCTCGTGGTCCCGACCCTGTGCGCGCACATGGTGGAAGCGCGCAGTGTCGGCCACCTCGACCTCCATCACGGTATTGAAGCGCGCGGCGGCGGGGCCGTTCTCCAAAAGCGTGACTTCCGCACCTTTGTCAAGCTTTACCACATGGTGCAACATCGCGTCAGAAGTCTCTGATTTGTGATGATAAACCAGATTGATTGGCTTGCTCGGCTTGCCGGTGACATGGATCAAAACGCCATCGGTCGCAAAGGCGGTGTTCAGGGCCGCGAGCGGGCGCTGCACCGGGGTCTGGCCGTTCTTTTCCAGCGTCCCGTAGAGGTCGCGTGCCCAATGCAGGTCGCTGTCCGCCGCGGCCAGCCGTTCGATGCTGACGCCTTCGAGCGTGAGGTCATCCGAGGCTTCGGCATCGAACACGCCATCGACGAAGACGATGCGCAGGCGCTCGGTGCCGTCGAACAGCGGCGCATCGCCGTGATCAAAGATCGCGGCAGGCTGCGCCTCGGCCTGGGTCAGCGTGTCGGGACGGGTGAACTTCCAATATTCATCCCGGCGCTGCGGCAGGCCCATGGCGCGGACCCGCGCCAGCGCATCTTCGCGCGCCGCACGGCTCCAGCCACCCTGCGGCATGTCGAGCGCTGCGATCATCGCCTCGGTCGGGGTTTCTTTCAGTTGTGCTTCGGCCATTATGCCACCTCGGCAAGGATGTCTGCGTAACCGTTGTTCTCGACTTCGAGCGCGAGCTCAGGCCCGCCGGTCTTGATGATGCGGCCATCGTGCATGATGTGCACGACGTCGGGTTTGATGTGGTCAAGAAGACGCTGGTAGTGGGTGATGACGAGGAAACCGCGGCCCTCGGTGCGCAGGGCGTTCACGCCTTCGGCCACCAGTTTCATCGCGTCAACGTCGAGGCCCGAGTCGGTCTCGTCGAGGATGCACATCTTGGGCTCAAGCATCGCCATCTGCAGGATTTCGTTGCGCTTTTTCTCACCGCCGGAGAAGCCCATGTTCACGGGACGCTTCAGCATCTCGGCGTCGATCTTGAGGTTTTTCGCCTTGGCGCGGATTTCCTTAAGGAAATCGGCGGCCGAGATTTCCTCTTCGCCGCGCGCCTTGCGCTGTGCGTTCACGGCGGTGCGCAGGAAAGTCATGTTGCCGACGCCGGGGATTTCCACCGGGTACTGGAAAGCAAGGAAGAGGCCCGCCGCGGCGCGCTTTTCGGGTTCCAGTTCGAGGATGTCTTCGCCTTCGAGCGTGGCGGAGCCTTCGGTGACCTCGTAGCCGTCCTTGCCCGAGAGCACGTAGCTCAGCGTGGACTTGCCCGAGCCGTTCGGCCCCATGATGACATGGACCTTGCCGGCCTCGACTTCCAGATCGACGCCCTTGAGGATCTGCTTGTCCTCTTCTTCCAGTTTCACCTGCAGGTTCTTGATGCTCAGCATTTCGGTCTCCTTCTGGCGCGCCTTGCGCCGCAATTCATGCTATTTCAGTGTTGTTTCAGGGGCTTGCCCCTGCGTGTTAAAGTTCATGCCGCCCCCTGACGGGCGCAGAGCGCGGCGGGAAAGCTGTCTTTCAGCGCGGCGCGGCAGGCCGTGATGCCGTCTTGGTAGGTCAGCGGCCCGTCGGGTTTGGGTGCCGCCGGAATATCGGCCAAGGCAATCGGCGCGCGCATGTTGCGCCCCACGGAGGCGGCGTAGTCGTGAAACTTCAACCGCCCCTGCCCCTCGGGCGCCACCCAAGTGTTGGCCACGCCGTAAGCATCCGCCGTGATCAACCCGTGCAGCGACGAGGCAAAGACATGGGCGCAGGCCGCGATGGCGGCACAGACCTGCTCCACCGGATCGCGCGGGTCGATCAGCACATAGGCGCTGTCGGAGGCGACGAGGTCCAGCAGATCGGGATCGTCCGCCAGCGTGTGATGCGGCACGATGCCGATCTTGTCGCCGCGCGGTGCGTCGCTGGGCAGCACCTCGTTCACCAAAAGCCCCGGATCACCGAAAGCCTCGGTCTCGATCCCCAATAGCGCCGCCGTCACCGGCCCGCGCAGCAGGGCAATCTCGATGTTCTTCAGGAACGCACGCCCCCCCGCGGGACGCAGCAGGCCGCTGCCCCAGATCACCGGTTTGGCCCCCGCACGCGGACTGTCGAAATTACGCCGTACGATCTGCAACAGCGAGCCGAGCGCAAAGACCTCCGCCTGATCGACGCCCGCATGCACCACCCGCCGCCCCGAGACATGGCTCAGGATCAGCGGGCTCAGCGCATCGCCGAAGTTCGGCTGCGCTTTCCACCAATGCAGGCGGAGGGGAGTATGCGCCGCATCAAGGCTCATTAGCCGACGGAGCCTTCCAACGAGATCGCCACCAGCGCTTGCGCTTCCATGGCAAACTCCATCGGCAGCGCCTGCAGCACGTCCTTGCAGAAGCCGTTCACCACCAGCGCCACGGCCTCTTCCTCGTCCATGCCGCGCGAGCGGCAATAGAACATCTGGTCGTCGTCCACCTTGGAGGTGGTTGCCTCATGCTCCACGCGGCTCGAGTTGTTCTTCACCTCGATATACGGCACCGTATGGGCCCCGCATTCCGAGCCGATCAACAGGCTGTCGCACTGGGTATAGTTGCGCGATTCCTTAGCCTTGGGGTGCATCGAGACGAGGCCCCGATAGGTGTTCTGCGCCTTGCCCGCCGAGATGCCCTTGGACACGATGCGCGACTTGGTGCGCTTGCCGAGGTGCACCATCTTGGTGCCGGTGTCGGCCTGCTGCATGTTGTTGGCGATGGCGATGGAGTAGAACTCGCCTTGGCTGTCGTCGCCGCGCAGGATGCAGGAAGGGTATTTCCAGGTCACGGCGGAGCCGGTCTCGACCTGCGTCCACATCACCTTCGCGCGGTCGCCGCGGCAATCGGCGCGCTTGGTCACGAAGTTGTAGATACCGCCCTTGCCGTCCTCGTCACCGGGGTACCAGTTCTGGACGGTGGAGTATTTCACTTCCGCGTCTTCCTCGACGATGATCTCGACCACGGCGGCGTGCAACTGGCTCTCGTCGCGCTGCGGCGCGGTGCAGCCTTCGAGGTAGCTCACGTAAGAGCCCTTGTCGGCGATGATCAGCGTGCGCTCGAACTGGCCAGTGTTCTCGGCGTTGATGCGGAAATAGGTCGACAGCTCCATCGGGCAGCGCACACCCGGCGGGACATAGACGAAGGAGCCGTCGGAGAAGACGGCGGAGTTCAGCGTGGCGTAGAAGTTGTCCGACACCGGCACGACCGAGCCGAGGTACTTTTTCACCAGATCAGGGTATTCGCGGATCGCCTCGGAGATCGAGCAGAAGATCACGCCGGCCTTCTTCAGCTCTTCTTGAAAGGTGGTGCCGACGGAGACGGAATCGAACACCGCGTCCACCGCCACCTTGCGGCCTTCGGCAGGCGCATCCTCGGCGCCTTCGACACCGGCAAGGATCATTTGCTCCTTCAGCGGGATGCCGAGCTTCTCATAGGTCGCCAGCAGCTTCGGATCGACCTCGTCGAGCGATTTGGGTTTCTCGGCCATGCTTTTGGGGCGAGCGTAATAATACTGCTCCTGAAAGTCGATCTCAGGATAATCCACCATCGCCCAATCCGGCTCTTCCTTGCTGAGCCAACGGTTGTAAGCCTCAAGCCGCCATTCGGTCATCCACTCAGGCTCGCCGTTCTTTTCCGAGATCAGCTTCACGATCTCCGGCGTCAGCCCTTTGGGAGCGTATTCCATCTCAATGTCGGTGGACCAGCCGTACTTATACTTGCCGCCGACTTCGCGCACGGCATCCACGGTTTCCTGGTCAACGCCTTCCTTGACGCCATCATTCTCTTTCAGGGTCATATTTTCCAAGGTTTCAGTTCCTTTCCGTGGCGGCGCTCAGGCGGCCCGCGTTTCGTGCTTTTTCAGTTTCGCGGTCCAGCTTGTGGCGAACCGCAGGATATCTTCCCGGGTGGTGTCGAGGCCCAGCGACACCCGGATCGCGCTGGCGGCCTGTGTTTCATCAAAGCCCATGGCGCGCAATACGGCACTGGCGCGCACCTTGCCGCTGGAACAGGCCGACCCCGCCGAAATGGCAAAACCGGCAAGGTCCATCTGCATCACTTGGGTCTCGCCCTTCCAGCCGGGCGTGATGATACAAGAGGTGTTGGGCAGGCGCTGAGCGCCTTTCCCTACAAAAATAGTCGGACTTGCGGCATCCGCAAGGGTCGCTTCCAGCAAATCACGCTGTTCTGCCACCTCTTCCCAACGCCCCGCCGCCAGATCGGCCGCCGCGGCCTCAGCCGCCGCGCCGAACCCTGCAATGGCGGGGATATTCTCGGTCCCCGAACGGCGGCCCATCTCCTGCCCGCCGCCGCGCAGCAGCGCATGTTCGGCCAGATCAATGCCACGTTTAACGATCAACGCGCCGATCCCCTTGGGCCCGCCCAGCTTATGCGCCGAGACAAGGATGAAATCCGCGCCCGAGGTCGCCATCTGGAACCGGGTCTTGCCGAGCGCCTGCACCGCATCGACCAACACATAGGGCGTCCGCTCCATCGCCCAACACTGCTGGGCCAAAGGCATGGTCTGCTGCAACACACCCGTCTCGCTGTTCGCGGCCTGTAGGGCCACCACATCGCCCCCCGCCGCGGCGGTCAGGTCGCCGTCCCAAACACCCTGTGCGTCGACGCCCAAACGCGCCGCCTGCCCCCAAGACAGAACCGCGTCATGTTCCACCGCTGAGGTCACAACCCGCGCCCCCATCGCAGCCGCAAGCGCTGCCGCTTCAGTCGCTCCGGAGGTAAAAATCACATCGACCGGATCACAGCCCACAAGCCCCGCCACCTGCACCCGCGCGCGCTCGACCACGGCCTTGGCCGCACGGCCCTCGGCATGGACCGAGGACGGGTTGCCGGGCAGGTCCATCGCCGCGATCATCGCCGCGCGCGCCTCCGCCCGCAGCGGCGTGGTCGCGTTATGGTCAAGGTAGACCCGCATCCTTCATCCTTTTCCAAATACCGCGGGGGTCCGGGGGCAGCGCCCCCGAAATTCAACATCACCACCCGCGCAGACCACAGCCGCCAAGGCGCGCCCGTTGCCCAAAACCACCCTCACGACTCATCTACCACGGCAAAGAGGGTCGGCACCGCCGGACAGGGGGCCAGCTCATTCTCAACCACATCCGAGAGGCGCGTCTGGTGCAGGAAAACATAAACATGCGCGCTCAGCCCCTGCCACAGCCGGTTGGTCAGCGATTGCGCCCGGCTGCCCGACAGCCCGCCCGAGGCGCCCGCCCCCTTGTGCATCGCATCCACCGTCTCATCCACCGCCGCTAGCACATCGACCACGCGAATATCCGCCGCCGGACGCGCCAAACGATACCCGCCGCCCGGCCCCCGGACAGAGGTCACCAATTCGGCCCGGCGCAGCTTGACGAACAACTGCTCCAGATAGGGCAAAGAGACCGACTGCCGCTCGGCAATGTCGCCCAGAGACACCAAGGTGCCCTCGGGTTGCAGGGCAATATCGGCCAAAGCGACCATCGCGTAGCGCCCTTTGGTAGATAGCTTCATCGTCTCACCCTCACCCGCCGCGCCATTTGATTGACGTGGGCGGCTTAAATGCCTAAGTCCAAAGACTGATCCACGCGACACTGCGCGGAACCAGATTAGAACCGTTCTAAGGTGGCCTAGCGAATTCGTCAACTATTCGCGGCGATCTTTGAACCCCTAGACAGGGATACCCATGCCCGAGGTTATTTTTCCCGGACCCGAAGGCCGCCTTGAAGGCCGCTACCACCCCCAAAAAGAACGTGACGCCCCGATTGCCATCGTGCTGCATCCGCATCCGCAGTTCGGCGGCACGATGAATCACAAGGTCGTCTATAACCTGCACTATGCGTTCTACAACATGGGTTTCACCGTGTTGCGCTTCAACTTCCGCGGCGTGGGCCGCAGCCAGGGCGAATACGATCAGGGCATCGGCGAATTGTCTGATGCGGCCTCGGCGCTCGATTACCTGCAATCGATGAACAACAACTCCAAGCACTGCTGGGTTGCGGGTTTCTCCTTTGGCGCGTGGATCGGGATGCAACTGCTGATGCGCCGGCCTGAGATCACGGGCTTCATCTCGGTCTCTCCGCCTGCGAATATGTACGACTTTTCCTTCCTCGCGCCCTGCCCGGCCTCGGGTCTGGTGATCAACGGCACCGCCGACCGCGTGGCGCCGCCCGCCGATACCACGAACCTCGTCAGCAAGCTGCACGAGCAAAAGGGCATCACGATCACCCATCAGGAGATCGAAGGCGCCGGGCACTTCTTTGAAGAGCCGCATATGGACACGCTGATCACCTCGACTAGCGACTATGTCAAACGCCGCCTGACGGAATCCACACGCTGATGGCGGACGCGGTCGTCACCCAACTGGCCAATAAATTGGCCGAGGAATGTCTCGCCGTACAGGCCGAGACGGGTGAAGACCGCTTGTTTATGGAAGTCGGCGAGGTGCTGGGCGCCTCGTCGCAAACGCTGGAAGAAGCCTTTCTCACCGCCGTTCGCACCCGGATGGCGAACGACAAGGCCCGCGCTTTTCTGGCACGCAAGCTGCGCGACCATCGCGGCAAGGGCGGCACATGACAGAGCGGCTGGACAAGCAGATCGCCTTTCTGAACGAGGCCGACAAGCTGAAAACCGTGCTGCGCGGCACCACCCTATGCGATGCGAGCCGGGCGGAAAACTCTGCCGAACATTCGTGGCATCTGACGCTCTATGCACTGGTGCTGGCCGATCAGGCAGGCCCAGAGGTCGACATCAACCGCGTCATCAAGATGCTGATCCTGCACGACCTTGTCGAGATCGACGCGGGCGACAATCCAATCTTTGGCGACTATGACGCCGCAGAGATGGAAGCGCAGGAACAGATCGCCGCCGACCGCATCTTTGGCCTGCTGCCCGGCGATCTGCGTGATGACCTGCGCAGTATCTGGGAAGAGTTCGAGGCCGCCGAAAACCCTTCTGCCCGCTTTGCAAAATCGCTCGACCGGTTCCAGCCGCCGATGCAAAACCTCGCCTCCGGCGGCGGCAGTTGGACTGACTATAACGTCTCGGAAGCGCAAATCGAAGAAAAGGTGGGCCGCAAGATCGCCATCGGCGCCCCTGCCCTTTGGTCCTATGCCCGCGCCCGCATCAGCAGCTTTTTCGCCGGGGTCGGCGCCTGACCGCAGCCTTCGGCATACCATTGTATACGATCTTTCTCTTTGGCCCCGAATAGGCTAAAGCACGGCCAAACGCACCCTGAAACAGAGGAATTCGTCATGTCGAAGATCAAGGTAGAAAACCCCATCGTCGAACTCGACGGCGATGAGATGACCCGGATCATCTGGGATTTCATTAAAAAGAAGCTAATCACGCCCTATCTTGACGTTGACCTGAAGTATTACGACCTCGGCATCGAAGTGCGGGACGAGACTGACGACCAGATCACCGTCGACGCGGCCCATGCGATCCGCGAACATGGCGTCGGTGTGAAATGTGCTACCATCACACCTGACGAGGCACGGGTCGAGGAGTTCGGCCTCAAACGCATGTACCGCAGCCCCAACGGCACCATCCGTAACATCCTCGGCGGCGTGATCTTCCGCGAACCGATCATCTGCCGCAACGTGCCGCGTCTTGTGCCGGGCTGGACGCAGCCGATCGTCGTTGGCCGCCATGCCTTCGGCGACCAGTACCGCGCCACCGACTTCCGCTTCCCCGGCAAGGGCAAGCTGACGATCAAATTCGTCGGCGAGGATGGCGAGACCATCGAGAAGGAGGTTTTTGACGCGCCCTCCGCCGGTGTCACCATGGCGATGTACAACCTCGACGATTCGATCCGCGATTTTGCGCGCGCGTCCTTCAACTATGGTCTGAACCGCGGCTGGCCGGTCTATCTCTCGACCAAGAACACGATCCTGAAGGCCTATGACGGGCGTTTCAAAGACCTGTTCCAAGAGATTTTCGACGCGGAATTCGCCGAGGACTTCAAGAAGAAAAACATCTGGTACGAGCACCGCCTGATCGACGATATGGTCGCCTCGGCGATGAAATGGTCGGGCGGCTATGTTTGGGCCTGCAAAAACTACGACGGCGACGTGCAGTCGGACACCGTGGCGCAGGGCTTTGGCTCACTGGGGCTGATGACCTCGCAGCTGATGACGCCCGACGGCAAGATCGTGGAGGCCGAGGCCGCCCATGGCACCGTGACCCGCCATTACCGGCAGCACCAGAAGGGCGAGGAGACGTCGACCAACTCCATTGCTTCGATCTACGCTTGGACCGGCGGGCTGAAGCACCGGGGCAAGCTGGACGGAAACACCGCGCTGATCAACTTCGCCGAGACGCTGGAGAAGGTCGTGGTGGATACGGTGGAATCGGGTTTCATGACCAAGGACCTTGCCCTGCTGGTGGGGCCGGATCAGGGCTGGCTGACGACCATGGGGTTCTTGGAGAAGGTGGATGAGAACCTGAACAAGGCGCTGGCGGGCTGAGCCTGTCGGATGTTTGGAATGACAGAGGGCCGCACGATGCGGCCCTTTTCTATTTTTCGGTCACGCGTGCCACCCGGGCCCGGAACCATGCCGTAGGCGCCGGGCCATCGCCTGCCCGCCCGTCACGCCGGAGGCGTGCCGCCATATATGGGCGCACCTTTGGTGCGACCGGGTAGGCGATTTGTTTAGGCTGGGCGTGAACTCGCGGAACGCACAACATTGCTGAGCCATAAAGTGGCACGAGGCCACGTAAGATCGCCCACCCGCGGGCAGGCGATGGCCCTCATCGCGAAATTGGAGCCGCGCTGGCCCTCACTGCCCCCGGTTGTGCATCCGCGCGTAAAGCTTCGCGATGATCCCACTCGCCGTCTTCTCAAACAGGCACGGGATCAGCGCATGCACCAGCGCCGCGCCAGCTGCCGCGAACAGCAGCCCCGAAAACTTCAGCGCGAAGGCCATATGCTCCAGAAACGTCTCATCCACCTTGGCGGGATGGTCGAGGAAGATGCGTGCGATCATGGGAAACTCCTGTCTCTGCCTTTCTCCCACCCTAGCCGAGCCTGCTTGTGACGTTGTCTCAAATCTCTCCCGACAACCGCTTGTGCGCGAGAAGATTTCCCACCAAACTACCGCCATGATAACACTTGATGACATAGACCGCCGCATATTGGTCGAACTGCAACGCGACGCCGGCCAATCCCTTGAGGCGCTTGGCGCGGCGGTCCACCTGTCACGCAATGCCTGCTGGCGCCGCATCCGGGCGCTGGAGAACGCAGGCGTGATCAAGAACCGGGTGACGCTCTTGGACGCGGCGAAACTCGACCTCGGCCTCATCGTCTTTATCCAAGTCCGCACCAACGCCCATGCGCCCGACTGGCTTGAGAAGTTCTCCCGCGCCACGAAAGCCATGCCCGAGATCCTCGGCGTCTACCGAATGACCGGTGATCTGGACTATTTGATCCGGGCGCGCGTTCGGGATATGGCGGGATATGATCGCCTCTATCAGGACTTGATCCGCCGGGTGCCGCTATCGGATGTCTCGGCCAGTTTCGTGATGGAGGAGATCAAGGAAACCACCGAACTCCCGCTCTAAGGAAGACCGAGATGCATTACCTGTGGCTTATCATCGCCGTGGTGGCGGAAACCCTTGGCACGACCGCGGTGCAGGCTTCGCATCAATTCACCCGGCTTTGGCCTTCGGTGGCGGTGGTGGTCTTTTACATGATCTCTTTCTACTGCATGTCGCTGGCGCTGAAGGTCATGCCGGTTGGGATCGTCTATGCCTTTTGGGCCGGTCTGGGCATCGTGCTGATCGCGATTATCGGCTTCGTCCTCTTCGGTCAGCGGCTCGATCTGCCCGCGGTTCTGGGGCTTGTGCTGATTATCAGCGGCATTCTGGTCATCCACCTCTTTTCGAACAGCGCCACCCACTAAGGCTGCACCAGTGGCACAGCTTCGCGCAGTAAGGGGGGCGTCACGGCATTAGGGCTAGCAATTGTAGCCGGGGCGCGGTATGGGCGGCGCAATTATACGCGCAGCTTCAGGTTGGCGCGTCCCTCCCCTATCCAAAGGCTGACTTAATGGACCTGCGCAACATCGCAATCATCGCCCACGTCGACCACGGCAAGACGACGCTGGTGGACGAGCTTCTGAAACAATCCGGCACCTACCGTGAAAACCAGGCGACCACTGAACGCGCCATGGACAGCAACGACCTGGAGCGTGAGCGCGGCATCACCATCTTCGCCAAGCCGACCTCGGTCGTCTGGAACGACACCCGCATCAACATCGTCGACACGCCGGGCCACGCCGACTTCGGCGGCGAGGTTGAGCGCATCCTGTCGATGGTCGACGGCGTGGTGCTTTTGGTGGACGCCGCCGAAGGCCCGATGCCTCAGACCAAATTTGTGACCTCCAAGGCGCTGAAACTGGGCCTGCGCCCGATCGTCGTGCTGAACAAGGTCGACAAGCCGGATGCCGAGCCTGACCGCGCGCTGGATGAGTGTTTCGACCTTTTCGCCAGCCTCGACGCCACCGACGAACAGCTTGAATTCCCGCATATGTATGCCTCGGGCCGCTCCGGCTGGGCGGATGCCGAACTTGACGGGCCGCGCAAAGACCTCTCTGCACTGTTCGACCTGATCCTTGATCACGTCCCCGCGCCGAAGCAAATCGAAAACGCCGACAAGCCCTTCACCATGCTGGCCACCACGCTCGGCGGTGACCCGTTTCTAGGCCGCCTCCTGACCGGTCGCGTCGAAACCGGCACCCTGAAAGCGGGCCAGACCGTCAAAGCGATGTCGCGCGACGGCACCCAGATCGAGACCTTCCGCGCCACCAAAATCCTCGCCTTCCGCGGGCTGGAGCAGACTGCCATCGACGTGGCCGAAGCGGGGGACATCGTCTCCATCGCGGGCATGGCCAAGGCCACCGTGGCCGATACGCTGGCCGATCCTTCGGTGAACGAAGCGATCCCGGCGCAGCCGATCGACCCGCCCACCATCACCGTGACCTTTGGCATCAACGACAGCCCGCTCGCGGGCCGCGACGGCAAAAAGGTGCAATCCCGCGTGATCCGCGAGCGTCTGCTGAAAGAAGCGGAGAGCAACGTGGCGATCAAAATCTCCGACACACCGGGCGGCGAGGCTTTCGAAGTCGCCGGCCGCGGCGAATTGCAGATGGGCGTGTTGATCGAGAACATGCGCCGCGAGGGGTTCGAGCTGTCGATCTCCCGCCCGCAGGTGCTGTTCCAAGAGATCGACGGCGTGCGCCATGAGCCAATCGAAGAAGCCACCATCGACGTGGATGACGAATACTCCGGCGCGGTGATCGAAAAGATCACCGGCACCCGCAAGGGCGAGCTGGTCGAGATGAAACCCGCGGGCGCCGGCAAGACCCGGATCATCGCCCATGTCCCCTCGCGCGGGCTCATCGGCTATCACGGCGAGTTCCTGACCGACACCCGCGGCACCGGCGTGTTGAACCGCGTCTTCCACGGCTGGGCACCGCACAAGGGTCCGATCCCGGGCCGCCGCGCGGGCGTGCTGATCTCGATGGAGAATGGCACCTCGGTCGCCTACGCGCTGTGGAACCTCGAAGAGCGCGGCAAGATGATGATCGGCGCGCAGGCGGATGTCTACACTGGCATGATCATCGGCGAGCACAGCCGCGACAACGATCTGGAAGTGAACCCGCTGAAGGGCAAGAAGCTGACCAACGTGCGCGCTTCGGGCACCGATGACGCAGTGCGCCTGACCCCGCCGATGACGCTGAGCCTTGAAGAAGCGATTGCCTATATCGACGACGACGAGCTGGTCGAAGTGACGCCGAACGCCGTGCGTCTGCGCAAGCGCTACCTCGACCCGCATGAGCGCAAGCGGATGGCAAAAGCCAGCTAAGCTACGGTAAATCAGAACAAAACGGCAGCGCATTTTACGATGCGCTGCCGCTTTCATATCCGGGGCTCGGAGACCTCGCGGCGTTAAGTATCGCTTTCCTCGCGATCGATATGCCCACGCCTCGCCAAACTCAACGCTGCAATCAGGCAGAGGATGGCCCAAGCCCCGCCGCCAAGCCAGCCCGCCGCCACATCCGTCGGCCAATGCACCCCCATATAGACCCGGCTGATCCCAACGAGCAGCGTGAGCAGGACGGCAACCGCCAGCGTATAGACCTTGAGCGCCCAGCGTTTCTGCGCCCGCGCCACCATCGCGCCAAGGGTGAGATAGGCCACCGCCGCCATCATCGAATGCCCCGAGGGGAAGCTTGCCGTATGCACGAGCGAGCCATGCGGGACGAGGTCGGGGCGCGGACGGTCGAAAAACTCCTTGGCGATGCTGCTCAGCACGATCCCCCCGCCAACGGTGGCAAGGATGTAAAGCGCGGTCGACCACCGCCGTTGCAGCAGGAAAAAGAGCGAGACGACGACGGTCGTCAGTACCAGCACCGCGACCCCGCCCAACGCCGTCAAATCGCGGCCAATTTCCTCGACCCACCACGGGCCGATGGGATCGGAAAGGTCGCCGGGCGTGCGCAGGAACAACAGGATGTCACGGTCAAGGCTGCTGGTGCTGCCTTCGACGACCTCTTCGGTCAGTTCGGCCAATGTCCAAACGGCTGTGATCGAAAGCCCCATCAGGGCCAGTGTCGTCACCTCCACATGGCGGCGGCACCATTGGGCAAAAGCGGATAGTCGGTCGAAGGTCATGAGAGATCAACCACCCTCCCCTTGGAAGGTTCCACCCCGGCAATGCAAGACGCCCCGCCTATCGTTCAGGCAGGGCGTTTTAGGGTCATTCGTCGGTTTCGACGATCATCAATTCGCGCTCTGACGCCCCTCGCGCATGGCTCAACGCCGCTTGATAAGCATCGGAATGATAACATTTTTCGGCCGTTTCGACATCGGGGAAACGCGCCACCACGTTGCGCGGCCGCTCTTTACCCTCAAGCTGAACGAACCGCCCACCGCGGGCGATGAACTTACCGCCATGTGCCGCAATGGCCTCGGTGGCGCCGGCGGCGTATTTCTTATACGCCTCCTCATCGGTGACGGTGACATGTGCAATCCAAAGTGCGCCCATGGGCCTTATCCTTTCAAGATGTTCTCAGCCGCGGCAATCGCCGCCTCGGCATTCTCCGCCGAAGCGCCGCCGCCCTGCGCCATGTCGGGACGGCCACCGCCGCCCTTACCGCCCAGTTCGGCCACCGCCGCTTTCACCATGTCGACCGCCGAGAGGCGATCTGTCAAATCCTTCGTCACACCGCCCGCGACTGCGGCCTTGCCGCCGGTGTCGGCGATCAACAATACCGCGCCCGAGCCGAGCTTGGCCTTATGTTCATCCACCAGACCCGGCAGGTCTTTGCCCGTGATACCGCTCAGCACTTGGCCTACGAATTTCACGCCGTTCACCTCGCGCGCTTCGGGCGCAGCCGCGCCGCCGCCCGACATCGCCAATTCACGACGCAGCTGCGCCACTTCGTTGGACAAGCTGCGGCGTTCGTCCAACAATGCACGCACCCGTTCCGGCACGTCACTGGCCGAAGTTTTCAACTCCGCCGCGACCCGGCTCAGCGCCGCTTCCTGCTCGCGCAGCCATGCCAAAGCCTCGGTCCCGGTCAGCGCTTCGATCCGGCGGACGCCCGCGCTGCTCGCGCTGTCTCCCAAAAGGACGAAGGCGCCGATATCACCCGTCTGCCGCACATGGGTGCCGCCGCAAAGCTCCAGCGAATAGGTCGACTTGTCGCTGCCCTTGCCGGACCCTTCCAACTGCCCCATCGAGACGACACGCACCTCGTCGCCGTATTTCTCACCAAAGAGCGCCTGCGCGCCCATGGCGCGCGCATCGTCCGGCGTCATGATCCGCGTCTCAACCGGCGTGTTCTGGCGAATGTAATCATTCACCTCACGCTCGACTTGGCTCAACTCTTCCTGCGTCAGCCCCTTGGCATGGGAGAAGTCAAACCGCAGACGATCATGCGCATTCAGCGAACCGCGCTGCGAGACATGATCCCCAAGCGCGTTGCGCAGGGCCTCGTGCAGCAAGTGCGTGGCCGAGTGGTTGGCGCGGATGGCACTGCGCCGCAAACGATCCACCTCAAGAACAGCGGTCTGCCCCGGCTTCACCTCGCCTTCGATCACATGGCCGAAATGCACGAAAACGCCCGCCGACTTTCGCGTATCGGTCACGTTCACAATACCGGTCTGCGTCCGGATCACGCCGGT
This sequence comes from Sulfitobacter sp. 1A15106, assembly GCF_043556995.1. Classification (NCBI taxonomy): domain Bacteria; kingdom Pseudomonadati; phylum Pseudomonadota; class Alphaproteobacteria; order Rhodobacterales; family Roseobacteraceae; genus Sulfitobacter; species Sulfitobacter sp. 1A15106. The sequence continues at coordinate 42,663 of NZ_JBIFFM010000007.1, forward strand.
GTCGCCGACTTGCCCGCCGCTTTCGGCATAAAACGGAGTCTGGTTCAGCGCGACCTGCACATCGCTGCCTACTGCGGCGGCTTCGACCTGATCACTGCCCTGCACCAAAGCGACGATCTGCCCCTCGGCGCTTTCAGTGTCATAGCCCAAAAACTCGGTCACGCCGCTTTTGTCGGCCACATCGAACCAAACGGTAGCATCCGCAGCTTCGCCCGATCCGGCCCAAGCCGCACGGGCCTTGGCCTTCTGCGCCGCCATCGCCGTGTCGAACCCCTCGGTATCGACCGCACGGCCCTTCTCGCGCAGCGCATCCTGCGTCAGATCAAGTGGGAAGCCATATGTATCATAAAGTTTAAATGCCGCCTCCCCCGGCAGGGTCGCCCCCTCGGGCAAACCGCTCAACTCATCATCCAGCAGCTTCAGACCGCGATCCAGCGTTTGGCGGAAACGGGTTTCCTCCAACAGCAAAGTCTCACGGATAAGCGATTGCGCCTGCCCCAACTCAGGGTAAGCCGCGCCCATCTGCTGCACCAAGGATGGTACCAGCTGATGCATTAAAGGATCCTTAACGCCGAGCAGATGCGCATGGCGCATGGCGCGCCGCATGATCCGGCGCAGCACATATCCGCGGCCTTCGTTGGAGGGCATCACCCCATCGGCAATCAGAAAGGAGGTCGACCGCAGGTGATCCGCGATCACCCGGTGATGGGTCTTGCCCGGCCCGTCTGGATCGGTCGAAGAGGCATGGGCGCTGGCCTCGATCAGGTTGCGCATGAGGTCGGTGGCATAGTTGTCATTCGTTCCCTGCAACAGCGCCGCCACCCGTTCGATCCCCATCCCGGTATCGATTGACTGGTTGGGCAGCGGCTGGCGCGTGCCGTCTTCGAACTGCTCGTATTGCATGAAAACGAGGTTCCAGATCTCGACGAAACGGTCACCGTCTTCCTCGGGCGATCCCGGAGGGCCGCCCCAAATGTGATCGCCGTGATCGTAGAAAATCTCGGTACAAGGCCCGCAGGGACCGGTGGGGCCGGCGGACCAGAAGTTATCATCCGTCGCGATGCGAATGATGCGCTCATCCGGCAGGCCGGTATGGGCCTTCCAGATTTTAACCGCTTCTTCATCGGTATGGTACACTGTGACCAAAAGGCGGTTCGGGTCGATGCCGAACTCCTTGGTCAGCAGGTCCCAAGCAAAGGGGATCGCTTCGGCCTTGAAGTAATCCCCAAAGCTGAAGTTGCCGAGCATCTCGAAAAACGTGTGATGCCGCGCGGTATAGCCGACATTGTCGAGGTCATTGTGCTTGCCGCCAGCCCGCACGCATTTCTGCGCCGAGGTGGCACGGCTGTAATCGCGCGTCTCGACCCCGGTGAAGAGGTTCTTGAACTGGACCATACCGGCCGCAGTGAACATCAATGTCGGGTCGTTGCGCGGCACCAGCGGGCTGGAGGGCACGATCTGATGCCCCTGCGCATCGAAATAATTCAGAAAAGTTGAGCGAATTTCATTCAGCGTCTTCATGGCGAGGCCTTCCGGGGCAGATTTGATCGGTCCCAAATACCCCTCAGTCCCGGCGCTGTCCACCGTTCCTGCCCATGAAAAAGGGGCGCAGCCTTTGGCCACGCCCCTTCGTAAATTCAAATTGTCAAATCAGGTTCAAGCTTCAAGAATATCCGCGTCGTCACCGCCGGAGCCCTCAAAGTCCAACCCGTGGGCCGCGCGGATCTTATCTTCGATCTCCGACGCCATAGCAGTGTTCTGTTTCAGGAAGTTCTTTGCGTTCTCACGCCCCTGCCCGATCCGTTCATCCCCGTAGCTGAACCACGAGCCGGATTTATCGACCACACCGGCCTTCACCCCAAGGTCCAGCAACTCCCCCATTTTGGAAATGCCTTCGCCATACATGATATCGAATTCGACCTGTTTGAAGGGTGGCGCCACTTTGTTCTTGACGATCTTGACCTTCGTTGCGTTGCCAACAACCTCGTCTCGGTCCTTCAGGGCGCCGATCCGGCGGATGTCGAGACGGACGGAGGAGTAGAATTTCAGCGCGTTGCCGCCGGTGGTGGTCTCAGGAGAGCCGAACATCACGCCGATCTTCATCCGGATTTGGTTGATGAAGATAACCATACAATTGGACCGGCTGATCGACCCGGTGAGCTTGCGCATCGCTTGGCTCATCAAACGGGCCTGAACACCGACATTGCTGTCACCCATCTCACCTTCAAGCTCGGATTTCGGCGTCAGGGCCGCGACGGAGTCGACGATCACCATATTGACCGCGCCAGAGCGTACCAGCGTATCGGTGATCTCAAGCGCCTGTTCACCCGTGTCGGGCTGGGAAATCAACAGCTCGTCAATGTCCACGCCAAGCTTTTTCGCATATTGCGGATCAAGGGCATGTTCCGCGTCGACAAAGGCGCAAACGCCCCCCGCTTTCTGCTGCTCTGCCACGCAATGCAGCGTCAGCGTTGTCTTACCCGAGGATTCCGGGCCATAAATCTCAATGATGCGCCCCATCGGCAAGCCACCGATACCAAGCGCGATATCAAGGCCAAGCGAGCCTGTGGAGCTGGCTTTGATATCCTGGATCGCCCCTTCGGCCCCCAGTTTCATAATCGACCCTTTGCCGAACTGACGTTCGATCTGGGCCAGCGCGCTGTCGAGCGCCTTTTGCTTTTCTGCGGTTTTCTTACTGTCCATCGTCAAAAGATCTGCCGTTGCCATTAGGTTCATTCCTTAGTGTCACAGTGGCGCCCCGGCGGCAATCGCCTGCGCGCTGCGTCGCTTATGTTCCTCTAATGTTCCATATGAGGGTAAATGCGGAACATTTCAACGACTTTGTTTGTCCTTTATGTTTTGGCGAGAATGGTAAAGAAATGGTTTACCCAAACTAGAAAGGGCCGCCTGCAGCCCAAGGTAAGACGCAATTGATTGTTTTTTTTAAAGAACGTTTGGCTTTTTTGTCGGTCCCAAAGACCGGAACCACCGCCTATGAGAAAGCACTGGCGCCGCGGGCGGATATGGTGATTTCCGATCCGCCCATGCTGAAGCATGCGCCGGTTTATCGCTATAATCGTTTTATTCGACCAATGTTTCTAAAAGTTTGCGATGCCGAGCTTGAGCTGATGGCGGTAATGCGCGAACCGATCTCTTGGCTGGGCAGTTGGTATCGCTATCGGCAGCGCCCCTTCATGAAGGGCAAGCCGAACAACACTTTCGGGATCACTTTCGACGAATTCGTCCTCGCCTATATGAAGGGCGACAAGCCGGGCTTCGCCGATGTGGGGAGCCAGCTGAAGTTCATGGAGGCCCAACCGAACGGCACCGGGATCACTCACCATTTCCGCTATGAAGATCAGACGCGGCTCCGTCGCTTTTTGGAAGAGCGGCTCGACGTGACGCTGACCTTGGGGCAGGAGAATGTCTCTCCCAAGATGGAGCTAGCGCTTTCCCCGAATGTGGAAAAACGCTTTCGTCGTAAGTTCGCGGCGGAGTTTGAGCTTTACGAGTCGATTACATAGCCCTGCCCCGCGTGATGCTCAGTGCAGCTGATTGTGGACCGTTGTGGTCAGGTCAGTGAGAGAGAAGGGTTTCGGTAGGAAGACAGAATTCGGAATTTTCGACTGTTCTTGACCGAAGTTATCCTCCGCATAGCCCGAGACAAAAACAACCCGCACATCCGGGCGTTGTTTTAGCGCTTGGCGCACCCAGCTTGGCCCATCCATACCGGGCATAACGACGTCTGTTACGAATACATCGATATCCAACTCCTTATCTTCGAGCATCATTAACGCGGCTTCGGCAGATTCGGCTTCTAGGACCGTGTAGCCGCGAAGCCGTAATGCGCGGCTTGCGAAGGCCCGCACGGGTGCTTCATCTTCCACCAGAAGGATCACCCCGTCGGACCGCTGAAGCGGGCTTTGATCCGGCGATGCGGGGGGCTTTTTCGCGACCGCAGTGGGCTGGCCCTCCAGCACGGGGAAGTAGAGGGTAAAACATGTGCCCCTGCCCAACTCACTGTCGAGAAAGATGAAACCGCCCGTTTGTTTGACGATGCCATAGGCAGTGGAGAGGCCAAGGCCGGTGCCCTCGCCGGTTCGCTTAGTGGTGAAAAACGGCTCGAACACCTTTTGCAGCTTATCCTTCGGAATGCCCGTGCCATCGTCATGCACCTGCACCGTGACGTAGCGGCCTGCGGGCACGCTGACCCGATCTCTTTCAAGCGGTTGGTCGAGGCTCGTCACCTCGGTCACGATACGGATCTCGCCTCCGGCGGGCATGGCATCGCGAGCGTTGACGACGAGGTTCATCAACACCTGCTCCAACTGGCGCTTATCCGCGCGGATCGGGGCGAGAACGGGGTCATGGCTGAGGGTCAGCGTTACTTTTTCGCCCACCAGTCGGTTCAGCAAATGCGTGAGATCGGCGAGGGTATCGCGCATGTCGAGCGTCTCTGGCCGGAGGGTTTGTTTGCGCGAAAAGGCGAGGAGTTGCCCCACAAGCGCGGCCGCACGGTTGGCGTTTTGGTTGATCTGGACCAGATCGCTGAAATCCGGGTCACCCTGATCATGCCGCAGCAAGAGGAGGTCACAATGCCCGGAAATCGCCGTCAAAAGGTTGTTGAAGTCATGCGCCACGCCCCCGGCCAACTGCCCGATGGCTTGCATTTTCTGGCTCTGCACGAATTGCGCCTCAAGCGATTTGAGTTCGGTCGCGTCCTGCAGCACCGCGATGAGGGCCGCCTCGCCTGCTTCGGATATGCGGTTGAGTGAGACCTGAACGAAGACCTCCTGATCCGTTCGGGTGAGCCTGAGAAATTCGGACTTTTGAACCAACCGCCCTGCAAGACTGTCTTGCAGCCAGTCCGAGATCGAGCGGCCGAGCCCCTCCATCAGATGCGAAAGATGGGTGCCGCGCCGCAGCGATACGCCGAGCAGCTTCCCCGCCATACGGTTGAAGGCCAATACCGTTCCATCGGGGCGCAGTTTGATCATCGGCACGGGGAGGTCTTGAAACGTTTCCCAGCCTAATTCATTGGGAGAGGGAGCCCCTTCGGGCGGCGGCAGAAGATAGAGTGCGCGGCGGTTCGCGCCGGCTTCAACCTCGGCCACCAGTACCTGCCGGTTTCCTTCCGCGGTGGCGATTTCGGTCACGGTTCCGGGGGTTAGTGGTAGGGAATTAAACAATCGGTCGAGTGACTTCACCCGTTGCCCGACCAGTATGCGCGCTGCTTCATTCATGAAAAGGATCGCCCCACCCCGGCCCAGCATGACCATTGGCAAGGCCATGCTTTCTTGCGCACTGCGGGAGCCCTCACGGGGGCCAATGCTTTCAACCCGCCAAAGCAGACGGTCGGCTGACAGATGGTGCACCGATAGGCGCATGGGGCCGGACCGGGTGATCACCTCTTCCCGCGCATTGCCGTTGGCGGTGGCGCGTGATTGCAGACGGTAGAGAAGGCCCACGGGATTGGCGAAATGCGCTCGTAAGGCCTGCGCGAGGGTTTCTTCGCCGACCTCGCCGAACTGCTTGAGAGCCGCCTCGTTGCGGTAAATGACTTGCCGATCGGAGGTGGCGATGAAACTGGGTGCGGCGTCTTTTGCGATGAAGTCCGCGACTCCATCCGCGCTGACCCGAATCCGGCCCCTATCCCATAGAAGAAAGACGATGTAACCAGTTGAAATAAAACCCAATGTGGCCGCCGAGGCGGCAAGGGCAAGCTGCAACGTCGCATCGGTGCTGCGCAGCGCCAGCGCGCCAAGGGCAATGGCCATTACCACGAGCAGCCAAAGCCGCCCGAGCTTCGCCTGCTGCCCAATCCCTGAATGCCCAACGCCCTGCTGCACGCACATCCCCTAACAACCGAATCATACGACTATTACGTGCGACAGAGGTTAAGCAGGCTTTAACCGAAAACGGTTTGCACGCATTGGTTGATTATGAGTAAATTTATTCGCGCGTCAACTGTGTAGAGAAGAACCCGTCGCCATCGGGGGTCACGTCATAGCGATCCATGCGGGCGACTTTCCATTCTGGGTTGCGGGCGAGAAAGGCTTCGACCCGCGCCTCGTTCTCCTCTCGAAACAGGGAACAAGTGGCGTAAGCCAAGACACCGTCACGGGCGGTAAGCCCTGCCGCCGTATCGAGAATTTGATCCTGAATGGCCGTCAGTTCTGTCAAACGTTCAGGGGTCAGGGTCCATTTTCCCTCTGCCGCGCGGCGCCATGCGCCGGAGCCGGAACAGGGCGCATCGCAGAGAACAATGTCATAGGGCGCGCCCGCTGCGGCCTCATCGGTATTGACCAGGGAGATTGCGACACCCGCGCGATCGGCGCGGGGGGGAAGGTCGCTCATCCTGCGGGGGTCGATGTCGTGGGCCGTGATCTCGCGCAGGGGGTCCATGGCCAAGGCCAAGGCCTTGCCGCCACCCCCGGCGCAGTAGTCGAGCACCCGCCCCCCCTGCGGCAGCGCGGCGACAACAGCTTGGCTCGACGCATCTTGCAGTTCGACATAACCATCGGCGAAGGCGGCGGAATTTCGGATACGCCGCGCGCCTTCGGTCACGGTCAGCGCGGCCTCGGCAAGCGGGTTGGCGCGGGTTTGGACACCCTCTTCGGCCAGCAGTTCTTGCGCCGCGGGCACGGCGATCCGCGCCGTGCTGACCCGCAGGCAGATCGGCCCGCGCTCTTGAAGCGCGAGGGCTGCGGCATCCGCAGTCTCCCCAAGCGCCGTATCGAACAGGGGCAGCAACCAGTTGGGCAGGTTCAGCCGCGTTGCGCGATCCTCGGGCGCTGGCGGGATAGCCCGTTCATCCTCGGACAGCGGCGCAGGCGCATGGCCCGCCCCTGAGAAGAGCGCGTCAAGGTCTGCCCCCTGCCCGTGCAGCACACCGATCATCAACGCGCGGCCCGTCTCCCCCTTGCCGTAATGCGCCGCGCTGCGTTTCTGGCGCAGCACGTCGAACACATGATCGCGCACGGCGGCACGGTCCTTGGATCCCGCGAAACGGCTTTGACGCGCCCATCGGGTCAGCGCCTGTTCGGCGGCCAGCCCCCCGGCAATTGCGTCCAGAACTTCAATCGCAGCCGATACGCGCGCGCCGGGGGTCATGGCATCTTCCTTCTGGCAAAGAACGGCCCGCGGGCCGTTGCTTCATGGGTTAACCGATCCGGTAATTCGGGCTTTCGCGGGTGATCTGGACATCATGCACATGGCTTTCCTTCAGCCCCGCACCGGTGATCTTCACGAAGCTGCAATTGCGGCGCATCTCATCGACCGTGGCGCAACCGGTATAGCCCATGGCCGCGCGCAGACCGCCGACCAATTGGTGCAACACATTGCCCGCGCTGCCCTTATAGGGCACCTGACCTTCGATCCCTTCGGGCACCAGTTTGTCAGAGGCGGCGTCTTTCTGGAAATACCGATCTGCCGAGCCGCGCGCCATGGCGCCCATGCTGCCCATGCCACGGTAGCTTTTGAAACTACGGCCTTGATAAAGAACGACTTCGCCGGGGCTTTCGTCGGTGCCAGCGATCATGCTGCCGACCATGGCGCAGGAGGCACCGGCCGCAATCGCCTTGGCGAAATCGCCGGAGAACTTGATGCCGCCATCGGCGATGATCGGCACGTCGCCCGCAGCGGCCACGCAGTCCATGATCGCGGTCAGTTGCGGCACGCCCACCCCCGCGACCATCCGCGTGGTGCAGATGGAGCCGGGGCCGATGCCGACCTTGACCGCATCGGCGCCCGCGTCGATCAGCGCGCGGGTCGCGTCGCCGGTGGCCACATTGCCCGCGACGACCTGCACATCGCCGAACTGTTTCTTGGCGCGGGTCACCGCATGGGCCACGCCTTCGGAATGGCCATGGGCGGTGTCGATCACGATCATATCGACGCCGGCATCGACCAGCGCCTCGGAGCGCTCGAAACCCGCGTCACCCACTGTCGTCGCCGCAGCGACGCGCAAGCGGCCCAAGTCATCTTTGCAGGCAGTGGGGTTCAGCACCGCCTGTTCGGTGTCGCGCAGGGTCAGCAGCCCGGTAAGCTTGCCGCTGGCATCCGTGACCAGCAACTTCTCGATCCGGCGCGATTTCATCAGGCTGATCGCCTCGTCCCGGTCCGCAGGCTCTTGCAGGATCGCCAGCCGGTCGGAGGTCATCATGACCGACACCGGCGTGCGGTCGTCAGAGGCAAAGCGCATGTCGCGGTTGGTCACGATGCCCAGCACGCGGCCATTTTCGTCCACCACCGGGAAGCCGGTCACACGGTAGCGTTCTTGCAAAGCCTTGGCATCCGCCAGCGTCTGGTCCGGGCGCAGGGTGATCGGGTTGTAAACGATGCCGGATTCAAAGCGTTTCACCCGGCGTACTTCGCGGGCCTGTTCTTCGATCGTGAGGTTGCGGTGCACCACCCCCATGCCCCCGGCCTGCGCCAGTGCAATGGCCATGCGGCTTTCGGTCACCGTATCCATGGCCGAGCTGAGCAGCGGGATATTGAGCGCGATGCTCTGCGTGACGCGGGTTCGCGTGTCTGCGGTGGACGGCAACACAGAAGACGCTGCGGGAACCAGCAGGACGTCATCAAAGGTCAGGGCCTCACGAATCTCCATTTAACACCTCGGGTCTGGATGGGTTCATTTGGCGGTTTCCTATTTCACGGATGGCCGGGATTGGAAAGGCCTATTCCCCCGCGTAAGCCACAGACCGGGAATGACGCGGGCGCGGCATGAATTGCCGCCCCGCATCTTTCCCCCGCCGCGCGGCACGCTATGGTGTCGCAAAGAAACAAAGGACGGCCCCGATGAGCAGTGACCCCCTCGTGATTTTCACGCCCTCCGGCAAGAGAGGGCGCTTTCCCAAAGGCACCCCGGTGCTGACCGCCGCGCGGCAGTTGGGTGTCGATCTGGACTCGGTCTGCGGCGGGCGCGGCATCTGTTCGAAATGTCAGGTCTCGCCGGGCTATGGGCAGTTCTCGAAACACGGGGTGACCGTCGCGCCTGACGCGCTGAGCCCATGGAACGCGGTGGAAGAACGCTATGACGAGAAGCGCGGCCTGAAAGAGGGCCGTCGTCTGGGCTGTCAGGCGACGGTGCAGGGCGACGTGGTGATCGACGTGCCGCCAGAGAGCCAAGTGCACAAACAGGTCGTGCGCAAACGCGCCGAGGCGCGGGAGATCGTGCTGAACCCGTCGGTCAAACTCTTCTACGTCGAGGTGACGGAGCCCGACATGCACGAACCCTCGGGCGATCTGGAGCGCCTCCAGGCCGCGCTGGCCGAGCAGTGGAAGCTGGAGAAAGTCACTGCCGATCTGCACATCCTGCAAATGATGCAGCCGGTTCTGCGCAAGGGCGATTGGAAGGTCACGGTCGCCGTCCATCTGGGCGATCAGGAGAATGCCGCGCGGATCATGAACATCTGGCCGGGGTACTACGAGGGCACGGTCTATGGTCTGGCGGTCGATCTTGGCTCTACCACCATCGCGGCGCATCTGTGCGATCTGCAAACCGGTGAGGTCATGGCCTCTTCCGGTGTGATGAACCCGCAGATCCGTTTCGGCGAAGACCTGATGAGCCGCGTCAGCTATTCCATGATGAACCCCGACGGCGCGCAGGAGATGACCCGCGCGGTGCGCGAAGGGATGGCGACGCTTTTCACCCAGATCGCCGCCGAGGGGAATGTCGCGCCCGATCTGATCGTCGACGCCGTCTTTGTTTGCAACCCGGTGATGCACCATCTGCTGCTCGGCATCGACCCGTTTGAGTTGGGCCAAGCGCCCTTTGCGCTGGCGACCTCTGGCGCGCTGCGCCTGCGGGCCGAGGATTTGGACCTGAACATCCACCCCTCCGCCCGCGTCTACCTGCTGCCCTGCATCGCGGGCCATGTCGGCGCGGATGCCGCCGCCGTCGCCCTATCCGAGGCGCCGGAGAAGTCCGACGAGTTGATGCTGGTGGTCGATGTGGGCACCAACGCGGAGATCTTGCTGGGCAACAGGGAAAAGGTGCTGGCCTGTTCCTCTCCCACCGGACCCGCGTTTGAGGGGGCGCAGATCAGCTCGGGCCAACGGGCGGCACCGGGGGCGATCGAACGGGTAGAGATCGACCCGGAAACCAAGGTTGCGCGGTTCAAGGTGATCGGATGTGATCTCTGGTCCGATGAGGACGGCTTTGAAGAGGCGGTGGCGAGCACCGGCGTCACGGGCATCTGCGGCTCCGGCATTATCGAAATGGTCGCCGAGATGCGCATTCACGGCATCGTCGACGCGCCGGGGCTGATTGGCAGCGCCGCGCAGACGGGCTCGGCCTCGGTCTTTGCCGATGGGCGCACCAACAGCTATCTGGTCTACGACGGCACCGAAAAGGGCGGGCCCAAGATCACGGTGACCAACCGCGACATTCGCGAAATCCAGATGGCCAAGGCCGCGCTCTATTCCGGCGCGCGGCTGCTGATGGACAAATTCGGCGTCGACAAGGTCGACCGCGTGGTGCTGGCGGGGGCCTTTGGCGCGCATATCAGCCCCAAACACGCGATGGTGCTGGGCATGATCCCCGACGCGCCGCTCGACAAAGTCACCAGCGCGGGCAATGCCGCAGGCACCGGCGCCCGGATCGCCCTGCTCAATACCGAGGCCCGGGCCGAGATCGAGGCGACGGTGGGCGCGATCCACAAGATCGAAACCGCCGTCGAGCCGCGTTTTCAGGAGCATTTCGTCAATGCCTCGGCCATCCCCAACGCGGTGGAGCCTTTCCCCATCCTCAACAGCCTCGTCGCCCTGCCGGAGGTGACCTTCAACACCGGCGGCAGCGGCGAAAGCGAACGCGGCGGCCGCCGGCGCAGAAGAAAGGCGACGTGATGACTGCCTCAGACAACAGCGATCAGGTCGAATTCTGGAGCGCCTCTGCGGGGCAGAGATGGGCCGCGCGGCAGGCTGAGTTGGACATTCTGATGCAGCCGGTGCTGGATGGCGTGCTGGCGCGCGCCGAACTGGCGCCGGGGCTGAGGGTGCTCGACATCGGCTGCGGCGCGGGGGCGGGCTGTCTCGCCGCCGCCGAGGCGGTGGGCGATGCAGGCGCGGTGCTGGGCGTCGATGTCTCTGCCCCGCTGCTCGACCTCGCGCGGCAACGGGCCGCCGCCCTGCCCCATGTCGCCTTTCACCACGGTGATGCAACGACGCTAGCGCTTTCCCCTTCCTATGACCGGCTGATCTCGCGCTTTGGCGTGATGTTCTTTGCCGATCCGGTCCTGAGCTTCACGCGCATGGCCGCGCAACTCAGCTCCGGCGCGAAGCTCAGCTTTGCCGCGTGGGGGCAAATCCCCGAGAACCCTTTCTTCACCCTGCCCGCCCGCGCGGCCCGGGCCACCATCGGGGCCATGCCGAAAAGCGATCCCGACGGCCCCGGCCCCTTCGCCTTTCGCGACCCCGAACGCGTGGTGTCGATCCTCGCCGAGGCGGGATTTGTCGATATCGCCTGCAAGGTGACACGGCTTGACCTCACCCCCGCGGGCACGGTCGATGACCTTGCCCAGCAGATGTGCGACATCGGCCCGGCCAGCGGCGCGATCAATCATTTCGAGGCGGGCCCGACACAGGTCGAGGAACTTCGGCAAACCATCATCGAAGCCCTGCGCCCCTATGCGGAAAACGGCCCCCTGCGCCTGCCTGCCGAGATCAATTTCGTCACCGCGACGAAACCCTGACTTGACCTTCCCCCGCGCGCCGATTATCTCACCCTCAGCGCGCGGGTATGGTGAAAAGGTATCACGGCAGCTTCCCAAGCTTTAGTTACGAGTTCGATTCTCGTTACCCGCTCCACGCTCCCCCCTCCGCCTTTGTGATCCCGCCACATGGCCCCACACAGGCCCCGCAGGGTTCCCCAAGGTCACCCCCATGAAAAGCCTAATCTGGTCCGAATTTCGCCATGATTGCCCGCAAAAGTAGCAATTAACAGGGAAGTAACTTACGCGCAGATGGCCCAACGATGTCGGATGCGCATTGAGGCAAAGGAAAAAAGCGTGGCAAACGCGTTTCGGGACTACGCGACATCCAAGGCGTATATCATCGTCAATTTCATCGTGCTGTGCTGTGTCGCCGGCATCAGCTATTCGATCGTCAAACTGGATTACGAGCAGCATATCGCCAGCATCCGTCAGGATGCCCGGCAAACGCTGCATGAAGTCAGCAATCAGGTGCAGCATCAGTTCCAAGAGACCATTCTGGTCACCAAGAATATCGAGAATATCCTGCTCTCCGGCGAGGCGTTCAAAGACAAAAAGATCGAACTGCTGGTCAAGGAGTTGCGCGACCGGAACCCCGGCATTCAGGCCTTCGCCCTCGCCCCGGACCTCAAGATCACCCATAGCTATCCCAAGACCCAGAATGGCGAGACGATTGGCCTTGAATACAAGAACATCCCGACGCAGCTTTCCGGCGTCGCCAATGCCTACCGCCGCCAGAGCCCGACCATCGAAGGGCCGCTGAACCTTGTTCAAGGCGGCAAGGGCTATATCATGCACTACCCGGTGTTCGAGCGCCCCATCGGCCTTGGTGCGCCGCGTTTTTGGGGGGTGATGTCCATCGTCTTCCAGCCCGACCGGCTGTTCGAGCCGCATCAAAACCCGCATCAGGCCGCCGACTACATCTATAGCCTCCGCGCCTTCCCCACGGGCGTCATGCCGCCTGAGATTGAGCCTGCGGCGGTCGACCCCACAGCCCCCGTGCGCACCCGGTTCGAGCTTTTAGGCAAGACATGGGAGGCGACGGCCAGCCCCGCCAACGGTCTGCCCCCCTATGCCCCGCAAAGCCCCTACCTCGTAGCCTTCGCCCTGATCGCGACCATCGCGCTGATGGCAGGCCTCTGGGCCTTCCGCCGGGTCACGCTGAAAAAGCAGGAAGCCCATGCGCTTTTGGCTGAGGGGATTGGATCGATCCAAGAGGGGTTCATCGCCTTTGACGAGAAAGAACGCCTTGTCACCGTCAACAGCAAGTTTCTGGAGTATCACCCTGAAATCGCTGACCTTCTGATCCCCGGCAAAACCATCGAAGAGCTGTTGCGCCATTGGGTCGCCCGCCATCAGCACCCTGAGCAGGTCGAGGAGCGTGAGGCATGGATTGCCAAACGCCTCGCCCGGTTCCGCAACCCGACCGGCGCCTTCATTCTGGAAGTCTCAGATAACTTCTGGCTCAAAGTCACGGAATCGCGCACGCCGCATGGCTATACCGTGGGCATCTGGACCGATGTGACGGCCGAGAAACGCGCGCTCGACGCGGCCAAGGCGGCGGACCGCGAAAAGACCGAGTTCTTGAACAACGTCAGCCATGAGCTGCGCACGCCGCTGACCGTGATCTCGGGCCGGGCGACCTTCTTGCAACATGCCGAGAAGCTCCCCCAAGCCAGGCGCTTGCAGACCGCGTTGAACAACAGCGCCAATGCCACGCCCGACATTCGCCACAGTGTCGATGAATTCCAAAACTTCGTCTCTGACCAAGCGGGCGGCATCGCGGGGTCGTCAAAACATATGCTGCGCCTTGTCGAAGACCTGTTGGATTGGACCAAGGTCGCGCGCGGCAAGATGGAGCTTGATCTTCAAGAGGTTGAGACCAGCGAGATCGCCCGCTCCGTCGCCGAAGACCTTCGCCCGGATGCCGAGGCCAAGGGGCTGACCCTGACCTATGAGGACAATGGCACGGCCCTCGCCAATGCCGATCCGGTGCGCCTGCGGCAGATCCTTTACAACCTGATTTCAAACGCGATCAAATTCACCCGCAGCGGCAATATTCATCTGCAGATGCAGCAGGATGCCGAAGAGATCACCTTCTCGGTCTCCGACACGGGCTGCGGTATTTCCGAGGACAATCTCGAGCGGGTTTTCCTGCGGTTTCAGCAGGTTGACGGCTCAATGTCGCGTGAGAACGGCGGCTTGGGATTGGGCCTTGCGATTGCCGAGCAACTGGCCAGCCTGCATGGCGGCAGCCTGTCGCTGGAAAGCAAAGTCGACGTGGGCAGCACCTTCCGGCTGACCCTACCCCGCCCCGTGGCCGATAGCGAGATGCGCCGCTCGGCCTGATGGCAAAACGCCCCGGCCCAAAGCGGACCGGGGCCGATTGCCTCAGCTCTCGCCCTGCATCAGCACATCGCCAAAGCGGTCCCGCAGATCGCGTTTCAGCACTTTGCCCGTCGCGTTGCGCGGCAGTGCCTCGGCGAAGACCACCCTGTCGGGCACCTGCCATTTGGCGATCTGATCCTCGAAAACCTTGAGGATATCCGCCTCTGACGGATCGGCCCCTTCGGCCTTCACCGCGACCAGAACCGGGCGCTCGTCCCATTTGGGATGGGTGGCCCCGATGACGGCGGCGTCGGCCAGATCGGGGTGGGCGATGGCGATATTCTCTAACTCGACCGAACTGATCCATTCGCCGCCCGACTTGATGATATCCTTTGCGCGGTCCCGAATGGTGATATAGCCGTCGGCGTCCATCGTCGCGATATCGCCGGTATCGAACCAGCCATCGCGCAGGGTGCTGTCGCGGTCGGATTTGTAATAGGCATCCAAAATCCAATGCCCGCGGGTGACCAGTGCGCCTTGGGTCTCGCCGTCATGGGGCAGCGGCTTGCCTGCGTCGTCCCAGATCTCAAGTTCGACGCCAAAGACCGGGCGGCCTTGGTTCTCGCGCAGCTTGTGCTGGGCGTCTTCGGGCAATTCACCGTGTTTCGCCAAGGGTTTGTTGACGCTGCCCACCGGCGACATCTCGGTCATGCCCCAGGCGTGGATCGTCTCAACCCCATAGTCTTCGCGGAACGCTTTGATCATCGACGGCGGACAGGCGGAACCACCGACTACGGTACGCTCTAGGCTGGGCAGTTCGCTGCCGGATTTCTTTGCCGCCGCCAAGAGCCCTTGCCAGATCGTCGGCACGCCAAGCGCCAAGGAGACGCGGTAGGTGTCGATCAGCCCCACGAGCGATGCCCCATCGAGGTTCGGCCCCGGCAACACCATCCGCGCGCCGGTCATGGCGCTGGCATAGGGGCAGCCCCAAGCGTTGACATGGAACATCGGCACCACGGCCATCACGATGTCCCGCGCGGAGATCGCGATGCTGTCGGCCATGTTGATGCCAAAGGAATGCAACACGGTCGAGCGGTGAGAATAGAGCACGCCCTTGGGATTGCCCGTGGTGCCAGAGGTGTAGCAAAGGCTCGACGCCGTGTTCTCATCCAGATCGGGCCAGTCGAACCCGGCATCGCCCGAAGCCACCAATTCGTCGTAGAAAATCAGCCCCGGTAGTGTCTCGGCAGCCTCGGCATCGGGGCCGGACATCAGGACGACGTGCTTGAGATGCTCCAGCTTGTCGCGGATCGCGGCGACGAGCGGGACGAAGGTCTTGTCGATGAACAGCACCTCATCCGCAGCATGGTTGAGGATATAGACAAGTTGATCGGCAAAGAGCCGCGGGTTGATCGTATGGCAGACAAAGCCCGCGCCGGAGGTGCCGAAGTAGATTTCCAGATGCCGCCGATTGTTCCATGCGATGGTCCCGCAACGCGCTTGCGGCGACAGCCCCAGATCGGTCAAAGCCGCACCCAAACGCCGCGCGTTCTCGGCCACCTGCCCCCAGTTCGTCTCCTCAACCCCGCCGGTGGTCGAGACCGAGATGATCTCGCCCTCGGGGTGATAGCGTTCGGCATGAGAAATCAGGCTTGAGATCAGCAGCGGCTGCGTCATCATCTGGCCAAGCATAGGGGGTCCTCCAATCATTTGCTTTGAGACTGTCCAAAGGTCAGGGCAGTTGCAAGCCTTCCCCTCCGGCAAGTCGTAAGAGCGCTGACGGACAGGACGACGGCACCGCGCAGGCGGCTATCGCCCGCGCGGTGCCTCGTTCCGGTCTAAGGGCAGCCCCTAGCCACGATGCTGGTGGATATAGCCGATCAGCCCGGCGGTAGAGCCGTCTTTTCCCTCGGCAGAGACCTCGCCTTCGACCAACGGCTGAAGCGATTTGGCCAATTCCTTGCCCAGTTCCACGCCCCATTGATCGAAAGAGTTAATGCCGAGGATCACCCCTTCGACGAAAACGCGATGCTCATAAAGCGCGATGATCTGGCCCAGCGTGAAGGGATCAAGCGTTTCATAGGCGAGTGTGGTCGAGGGCCGGTTGCCGGGGAAGACACGGTGGCGGGCTTGGCGTTCAAGCGCGTCGCCCGAAAGCCCCGCGTCGCGCATGATGGCGCGCGCTTCGTCCAAAGACCGCCCGCGCATCAGCGCTTCGGATTGAGCAAGGCAATTGGCGATCAGCAGATCGTGGTGGTGCTGCAACTCCGGCTCATGCCCCTTCGCCGCCACCAGAAACTCGCAAGGGATCACCCGCGTGCCTTGGTGGATCAACTGATAGAAAGCGTGCTGGCCATTGGTGCCCGCCGCGCCCCAGACCACCGGGCCGGTGTGGCGCGGGCTGTCGGTGCCGTCCATCTGCACGCCTTTGCCGTTCGATTCCATCTCAAGCTGTTGCAGATAATCGGGCAGCATCTCAAGCCGTTGGTCATAGGGCAGCACCGCGCGGGTGGCATGGCCGCAGATTTGGTTGTGCCAGATGCCCACCAGCGCCAGAAGGATCGGCATATTCTCAGCCGGATCAGCGGCGCAGAAATGGCGGTCCATCTCCTGCGCGCCGCGCAGGAAGCTGTCGAAAGCCTTAGGGCCAAGGGCGATCATCAGCGACAGCCCAATCGGACCCCAAACGGAATAGCGCCCGCCAACCCAATCCTCGAAACCGAAGACGCGAGCCGGGTCGATCCCGAACTCCGCGGTCTTGTCATCCGCGGTGCTGAGCGCGGCGAATTGCGTCGCCGGATCGCCGCCATGGTCCTGCATCCACGCCCGCGCCGTGCGCGCATTGGTCATGGTCTCGATGGTGGTGAAAGTCTTGGACGCCACGATCACCAGCGTTTTCTTGGCATTTAGGCCCCGCAGCGTATCCGCGATATGCGCCCCATCGACGTTTGAGACGAAGTGGCAGCGCGGCCCATCGTGATAGGGTGTCAGCGCGCGGATCGCCATGGCGGGGCCAAGGTCGGAGCCTCCGATGCCGATGTTAACCACATCCGTAATGTCGCCGCTGCGCACCTGATCGGCAAAGCTGCGCATCCGCGCCAGCGTGTCGCGCACCTGCGGCATCACATCTTCGCCCGCGACGTCTACCGGCCCGCCATCGAGATTGCGCAATGCGGTGTGCAACACCGCGCGGCCCTCGGTCTCATTGATCGGCGCGCCCGCGAACATTGCATCGCGCCGCTCGGTGACCTTGGCGTTTTCGACCAGTTGCAGCAGCGCCGCGCGGGTCTCGGCGTCGATATTCGTCTTGGCGTAGTCGAACAGCATATGCTGCGTGCGCAGGGAAAAGTCCTCGGCCCGGTTCGGGTCATCGAACAGTGCCGTGATCTTGCGGTCTGCCACGGCGCTTTGCCGCTCTTGAAGGTCTTGCCAAATGTTCATCATGCCGCCCAGTAAACTTCGATTTCATCCAGCACCGATGCAATCGGCGCCTCTTCGGGGGAAAGCCCCTGCGCGCGCTCAAGGGCCGCGCGTTTCTCATCCCCGAAAATCACGAGATGCTTGTTCAGCGCCCCGTCGAGCACATGCGCCGGCAGCGTGACCCGCGCAGTGGGCTGGCCCTCGGGATAGACCGGGCACAAAAGCGGGGCATCGGCGGCCAAAGCGTCAGGCAGGCTCGGGTCGCCGGGGAAAAGCGAGGCAGTGTGCATGTCGTCGCCCATGCCAAGCAGCAGGACAGAGATCGGCACATGCTCCGTCAGACTGGGGGCCACCACCTCTGCCCCTTCGCCCGGAGAAAGCCCGGGGCGAAAAAAGGGGATGAACTGCGCCGCAGCAGCACGGTCGTTCAAAAGATGCTCGCGCACCAGACGCGCGTTTGACAGCGGGTCATCCACGTCCACCCAACGCTCATCGGTCAGCATCACATCCACCCGGCTCCAATCCAGATCGGTCGCGCTGAGCATCTCAAAGATCGGCCCGGGGGTAGAGCCGCCCGGCACCGCGAAAGACACGCGGTCATTGCCCGAAAGCGCCGATTTCAAATTGCCCGCCAGTTTGTTGGCGACATTCATCACCAGCATTTCGCGGTCCGCATATTCGATGATGTTCATGGGGATACCTTTCGCCATTCACGGCCATCGCGCCGCATCATTTCTGTCGCATCCGTGGGCCCCGCCGAGCCGCTGTCATAGGGTTTGGGCACGTCGTGACGCGCTTCCCAGCCTTGGATGATCGGATCGGTCCAGGCCCAGGCGGCCTCAACCTCGTCGTCGCGCATGAACAATGTCTGGTTGCCCCGGATCACGTCCATGATAAGCCGCTCATAGGCATCGACCTGATCGCCCCCATCGGGGCCAAGTGCTTCGGCAAAGGTCATGTCGAGCGGCACATCGACCAGACGCATGCCCCCCGGTCCCGGTTCCTTGATCGTCACGCCAAGGGTGATGCCCTCGTTCGGCTGCAAGCGGATCGACAGCACGTTGCGATGACGGCCAGCGTCTTCGGCAAAGATGGAATGCGGCGTGTCTTTGAAAACCACCGTGATCTCGCTCGACCGCGCCACCATGCGCTTGCCGGTGCGCAGATAGAACGGTGTGCCATGCCAGCGCCAGTTGCTGATATGGGCCTTCAACGCCACGAAACTCTCGGTCCGCGAACGCGGGTTGCCGACGGCATTGCGGTAGCTGGGGGCTTCTTCCTCATTGCCCTCTTCAGCCTCATACTGTCCGCGCACGAGGTGATGCGGCAGCACCGGATCAATCGCGCGGATCACTTTCAGCTTTTCGTCGCGCACCGCATCGGGATCAAAACGCGCGGGCGGCTCCATCGCGATCAGGCACAAGAGTTGCATCAAGTGGTTCTGCACCATGTCCCGCATCGCGCCGGATTTGTCGTAATACTCCCCACGGCCGCCGACGCCCACCGTCTCGGCCACGGTGATCTGGATGTGGTCGACGTATTGGCGGTTCCACAACGGCTCGAACAGCATATTGCCAAAGCGCACCGCCATGAGGTTCTGCACCGTCTCTTTGCCGAGATAGTGATCGATCCGGTAGATCTGCTGCTCTTTGAAATAGGTGGCCAGCGTCGCGTTGAGGGCGCGCGCACTCTCCAGATCGCGGCCAAAGGGTTTTTCAACGACAATGCGACATTCTTCGCCCGCCATGCCCCATTGCTGCAACCGTTCCGCCAGATCGCCGAAAAGCCCCGGCGCGACGGAGAAGTAATAGACCTCGATCCGGTCCTTGCCGGACATCAGATCTTGCAACTCTGCCCAGCCGGTCTCTCCGCGTGCGTCGATGGCGACATAGTCGAGCTTGGCCAGAAAAGCGTCGAGGTTGTCACAGGCGTCTTTCCCGCCGAACTCTTCAATCGCTTCGGCTACCATCTCGCGGTAGCCTTTGGCGTCCATCTCGGTGCGCGCAGCGCCGATGATCCGCGCCTCTTCGGGCATTTGGCCCGCACAGTAACGGCGATAAAGACCCGGCAAAATCTTGCGCCGGGCCAGATCGCCGGTGCCGCCAAAGATGACAAGATCGAAGGGGTCGACAGGGATAACACGCGAAACCATTGATTAATCCTTGTCCGGGCAGAGTGGCAGAGTTAGCGCAAACATACTTATTTTTCCCTACATCACAAGACTGTGCGCCCCGGTGCTTGGACTTTTAGGGTGCGCCGCAATAGCTTACCAAAACAGGAACACACGGGATCACGCAAGGAACAATCATGAAAGATATTGCGCAAGCAAACGAGGGCAAGTTCCAGAACCCGGCGGTCACCGCCAAGGGGGAACCCCGCGCCACCGTGGCCCTGCGCGGGGCGGAAACGCTTTGGTTCAACACAGGCACCCTGTGCAACATCGAATGCGTGAACTGCTACATCGCCTCCAGCCCCAAGAACGACGCGCTGGTCTATATCACCGCAGATGAGGTGCGCGACTACCTCGACCAGATCGAGGAGCGTAGCTGGCCGGTGCGCGAAATCGCGTTCACCGGCGGCGAGCCCTTCATGAACCCCCAGATGATTGAGATCACCGAAGCCTCGCTAGAGCGCGGTTACGAGGTGTTGATCCTGACCAACGCCATGCGTCCGATGATGCGCAAATCGGTGCAAAAGGGGCTTTTGCGGCTGCGCGATGCCTATCCCGGCAAAATGACCTTCCGCATTTCCGTCGACCATTATCGCCGCGACCTGCATGATGCGGAACGTGGGACAGGTGCCTTCGACAAGACCCTGACCGGCATGGAATGGCTCCGCGATAACGGCTTTCGCATGGCCGTGGCGGGGCGGTCGATCTTTGCCGACAGCGATGCCGACAGCCGCGCGGGTTATGCCGCCTTCTATGCCGAACACGGCTTTGACATCGACGCACAAGACCCCGCCATGACCGTTCTCTTCCCCGAGATGGACGAGGCCGTGGAGGTGCCCGAAATCACCACCGCCTGCTGGGGCATCTTGGACAAAGCCCCTGACGCGGTGATGTGCGCCTCCTCCCGTATGGTGGTCAAACGCAAGGGGGCCGAGAAGCCCGCCGTGCTGGCCTGCACGCTCTTGCCCTACGACCCTGAGTTTGAACTCGGCACCACATTGGCCGAGGCGGAGCGCGACGTGGCGCTGAACCACCCGCACTGCGCAAAGTTCTGCGTGTTGGGCGGGGCGAGCTGTTCGGTCTGACGCCCCTGCCCTCGGGCTTACCGGCTCAATGTAGCGTGAACTCACCCACTTGGTTTTGCCATTCGCCGGGGCCGATCAGCTTGCGGTGGGTGAACCGGACCGAATGCAGCGGACCGTCCAACTCCGCGCGCCAGAATTCGACGAATTCGAACAGGCGCGGATGGTCCGGTGCAATGTCGTAATCCTGCCAGATGTAGCTGTTCAGCACATGGCTATAATCGGGCATGTGGTAAAAGAACTCTGCCGTGGTCAGCCCGTAACCTTTCAGCATCAATTCGGTTTCACTGCGGGGCATGTTGCGCCTCCCTTGCTGCCTCTGTAGAACAAGTTTGCGCGGTCAGAATTACTTTTCAATGAAAACAGTATGTTGGCACTTCGCCACAAGTGCTGCCAGTGCGTTTCGGCCACAGCCATTGCACCTGATATGCCCCGTCTGCTATAGAAAACCCCAAGATATAGAACCATAAAAATGGTGGGCAAGATACGTGACCGATACGCCGGATACCCCTGAAAACGCAGACGAAAAGCCCATCTTTCACGGGCCGTCGGTGACCATCGAACACGAGATGCGCACGTCCTATCTGGACTACGCGATGAGCGTGATCGTCAGCCGCGCGATTCCCGATCTGCGCGACGGTCTGAAACCGGTGCACCGCCGCATCCTCTACGCGATGCATGAGACCGGCAACACGCATGACAAACCCTACCGCAAATCCGCCCGTCCCGTGGGCGACGTGATGGGCCAGTACCACCCCCATGGCGATAGCGCGATTTACGACGCGCTGGTGCGGATGGCGCAGGATTTCTCCATGTCGCTGCCGCTCTTGGACGGGCAAGGCAACTTCGGCTCGATGGACGGCGATAACCCGGCGGCCATGCGCTATACCGAGGTGCGGATGGACAAGCCCGCCGCCTACCTTCTTGCGGATATCGACAAGGAAACCGTCGATTTTCAGGACAACTATGACGGCAAGCAGCAGGAACCCACGGTTCTGCCCGCACGCTTCCCGAACATGCTGGTCAACGGCGCGGGCGGCATCGCCGTCGGTATGGCGACAAACATCCCGCCGCATAACCTTGGCGAGGTGGTGGATGCCTGCCTTGCGCTGATCGACGATCCGGACCTGACCTCGGAACAACTTATCGACTATGTCCCCGGCCCCGACTTTCCGACGGGCGGCATCATGCTGGGCCGCTCCGGCGCGCGCAAAGCCTACCTTGAGGGCCGCGGCAGCGTGGTGATCCGCGCCAAGACCCGGGTCGAGGAAATCCGCAAAGACCGCTGGGCCATCGTCATCGACGAGATTCCCTATCAGGTCAACAAAGCCACGATGATCGAAAAGATCGCCGAACAGGTTCGCGAGAAGAAGATCGAGGGCATCGCCCACGTTCAGGATGAGAGCGACCGCAACGGCGTGCGTGTGGTGATCGAACTCAAACGCGACGCCACCGCCGAAGTGGTAATGAACCAGCTTTACCGTTTCACCCCGATGCAGACCTATTTCGGCTGCAACATGCTGGCGCTGAACGGCGGCCGGCCTGAGCAGCTGACCTTGCGCAAGTTCCTAAGCTACTTCATCGATTTCCGCGAAGACGTCGTGGCGCGCCGCACGGCCTACCTATTGCGCAAGGCGCGCGAGCGCAGCCACATCCTTTGCGGTCTCGCGGTAGCTGTCACCAATATCGACGAGGTGGTGGCCACCATCCGCTCCTCCGCCGACGCCGCCGAGGCGCGCGAGAAGCTGATGACCCGCCGCTGGCCCGCCGAGGACATCCTGCCCTATATCGCGCTCATCGACGACCCGACCCATACGGCGAACGAAGACGGCACCTACAACCTCTCCGAAGCACAGGCCCGCGCCATTCTGGAACTGCGCCTACAGCGCCTCACCCAGATCGGCGTCAAGGAAGTGACCGACGAGTTGGAAGAGTTGGCGGGCAAGATCAAGGAATACCTCGAGATTCTGGGTTCCCGCGAGCGCATCCTCGGCATCATCTCGGACGAGTTGCGCGAGGTGCGCGAGCAATTCGCCGTGCCGCGCCGGACCGAGATCGTCGACTGGTCGGGCGACATGGACGACGAAGACCTGATCGCCCGAGAGGAAATGGTCGTGACCGTGACTTCGGGCGGCTACATCAAGCGCACGCCTCTGGCCGACTTCCGCGCGCAGCGCCGTGGCGGCAAGGGTGTCTCGGGCATGCAGACCAAGGAAGAGGATGTCGTCACCAACCTCTTCGTCGCCAACACCCATACGCAGCTTCTTTTCTTCACGACCGACGGCATGGTCTACAAGCTGAAGACATGGCGCCTGCCGCAGGGCGCGCGCACCGCCAAGGGCAAGGCCATCGTCAACATCCTGCCCATCCCCACTGGCGTTTCAATCGCCGCGATCATGCCCGTGGACCGGGATGAGAAGGAATGGGACGACCTGCAGGTGATCTTTGCCACCTCTGCGGGGACCGTGCGGCGCAACAAACTGTCGGATTTCACCAATGTGAAGGCCAACGGCAAGATCGCCATGAAGTTCGAAGGCGAGCATGAGGGCACCACGCTGATCAACGCGCGCATCGCTTCGAACGACGATGACGTGATGCTGGTCACCGACGCGGGCCGCGCAATCCGCTTCCCGGCGACCGATGTGCGGGTGTTCAACTCGCGCAACTCCGTTGGCGTCCGCGGCATCCGTCTGGGCGAAGGCGACAACCTCGTCTCCATGTCCGTGATCCGCCACTTCGAAGCGAGTTCGGAAGAGCGTGTCGCCTATCTCAAACAGCGCCGTCTGATGGCGGGGCTGACCGATGAGGACAGCAGCGATGACGAGGAAGAGCAGGTTCAAGCCGGACAGCTCAGCACCGAACGCTATGCCGAAATGTCCGCCGCCGAAGATCTGATCCTGACAATCACCGCCAAGGGCGCGGGCAAGGTTTCCTCGGCCCATGACTACCCCGTACGGGGCCGCGGCGGCATGGGCGTGACGGCTTGGACCAAGGCCATGGCCCACGGCCCCATCGTCGCCTGCTTCCCGGTCGAGATGTCCGATCAGGTAATGCTCGCGACCTCCAAGGGCCAGTCGATCCGCGTGCCGGTCGAAGGCATCTCCTTCCGCTCGCGCAGCGCAGGTGGTGTGAAAGTGTTCAGCACCGGCAAGAACGAGGAAGTTGTCAGCGTGGCTTGGATCGCCGATCAGGGCAACGAAGAGGATGAGGTCGAGGGTGACAGCGCCGCCGAGTGATCGGCGGCCCCCTGCCCCATGCATATGCTTTGGGGCGGGGGATTTCTAAACAAAAGTTCAAACAACAAAAAATTCCCCGCGCAATTAGCGCGGAGAATCTCTAGATTTTATACTTTTGTCAAAGAATTAATCGGTAGACCCAGTGGAGGAAGAGGAGCCCGCCGCGACTGCAACCAGAACCAGAGCAGCACCAGCTGCCGCCGCGCCGCCACCAAGACCGGCACCAGCAGCAAAAAGACCTGCACCAGCAGCAGGCACGCAAACGCGCGCAGTGTTGCCGTCAACTGTGACCGGATCGGGCTTGCAGTTATAAACCACACCATTGGCACCTTGAACCTGAAGCGAATAGACCGCATCGTCAGACGCACCAAGCACAGCTGCTTGAGAAGTTGTCTGAGCGAAAGCAGCACCCGAAAGAGCGATTGTCGCCGCCACGGTTGCAAGAATTTTCATATCTAGGTACTCCTGTATCTCGTCAAAAATTAAACTCACCGCACCATCGCATATAATCTTAGCCAGCGCAAAGGCGAAATGTTAAGCTATAGTTAAGAATTATAGCGATGCCCGTTGTTTAAGCAACATCCAAAATGGCGATTTGTTCCCCATCTTAGATGCCTAAATTCCATACAGTTCCGTGAACTTGTTTTCTAGGTAGGTCAGCAACGGTGCCTCCGTCGGCGGCTGCCCGCAAGCGCGGGTGATTACCTCACGCGGCTCATAAAGGCCCCCATGCTTTTGCACGTTCTCACGCAGCCAACCGGTAGCAGCACTCGTATCCCCCCTTGCCAAGGCTTCGTCGAGATCGGGTACGGCCTCCCGCAATGCCTCGTGCAGGCATCCCGCATAGACGTTGCCGAGGCTATAGGTCGGGAAGTAGCCCAGAAGCCCGACGGACCAATGCACGTCCTGCAAGACACCGTTTGACGGGCGGTCCACTGGATAGCCGAAATCAGCCTCAAAGCGATCGTTCCACGCCGCTTCCAACCCGTCGACCTGCAGGTCGCCCGACATCAGCGCCCGTTCTAGATCGAAACGCAACAGGACATGGAGATTGTATTGAAGCTCATCCGCCTCGGTCCGAATGAAACCATCCGACACACGGTTGACGATCCGGTAGAAGGTCTCGGCATCCGGTACGCCGAAATCGCCATAGACCGCCGTCATCTCACCAAAGAGCCACCCGGTGAAGGCGCGACTGCGGCCGATTTGATTTTCGTAGATGCGGCTTTGGCTTTCATGCACCCCCATCGACACACCCCGGCCCAAAGGCGTCAGCAGATAGGCGCTGTCGATCCCTTGCTCATAGGCCGCATGGCCCACCTCATGCACGGTGGAATAAAAGCAGTTGAACGGGTCGAGGGCATTGGTTCGCGTGGTGATCCGCACGTCCAGCCCCGACCCGGAGGAGAAGGGATGCACCGCCTTGTCGATGCGCCCGGTGGCCAGATCATAGCCAAAACGCCGCGCCAGTTTGGCGGTCAGCGTCATCTGCGCCGCTTCGTCAAAGACACCCTCCAACACCGGCGGCGCTTCGGCTTCGCGGACGGCGGCGCGCAGTTCGGAGAGTTTTGGCCGCAGCGCGCCAAACATGGCTTCGAGGTCCGCCGCCGTGGTGCCGGGCTCGTAATCCTCCAGCATCGCGTCATAAATCTCGATCTCGCGCCCTTCGGCCAGTGCGGCCCCCTCTTCGCGTTTGAGCGCGATCACTTCTTTCAAAGTAGGAGCGAAGGCCGCAAAGTCATCGGCGGCGCGGGCCTCGGCCCAAGTGCCTTGGGCGGCGGAGGTGACGCGGGCGATACGCGCTGCCAAATCGGCGGGTACGCGGGTGGCGCGGTCAAAATCGCGTTTAATGTGGCGGAGGTTCGCCTGCCCGACCGCGTCCAACGCCGCGGGCTCGATCTGGGCCAGCCAATCAGCGATGCGCGGGTCGATGCGGCGGGCGTGGAGGACGCTTTCCATCGCCGCCATCTCCTCGGCCCGCTGCGGGGCCGCGCCCCGGGGCATGACCGTTTCCTGATCCCAGCCCAAACGGCCTGCGACCTGCGCCAGCGCCTCGGTGTCGCGCTGGAAAGCCATCAAATCATCATATGCAGTCATGTCTCAGCCTCTCAGCGATGTGGCGACGGGATAGGCCGCAAGGAAACGCGCGCGCAGGATCAGCACCCAAAGCAGCACGGCCAGCGCCTGATGCGCGAGCGCCAGATGCACGGGCGCGGCATAGAGCACGGTGGTGATGCCCAGAACCACTTGCAAAGACAGCGCCGCCATCACGGCGTTAAAAGCAAAGCGCGTGCGGGCATGGGCCGAGCGGCGACCGCGCAGCCAAACGACAACCCCGAAAACAAAGAGCAGATAGCCCGCCATCCGGTGCATGAATTGCACCAACCCCGGGTTCTCAAAGAAATTCCGCCATGTCGGCGTGATGTCGAATGCGTCGGGCGGGAAGAACTGCCCCTGCATCAGCGGCCAGTCGACGAAGTAGCGCCCCGCGTCGATTCCTGCGACCAAGGCGCCCAGCAGGATCTGCAATGCGGCGAAATGCAACAGACCCGTTGCCATGCCGAATTGCTTGGCCTCCTTGGCGCGGCGGGCCTGAATCAGATCGCGTTCGCTGCGACCCAGCAAGAGCACATACCAAGTGATGAAACCGAGGATGACAAAGGCCAGCCCCAGATGCGTCGCCAAACGGTAGGAGGCCACATCCGTCACCCCCTGCCCGCTGGTCACGCCCGAAGCGACCATCCACCAGCCAATCGCCCCCTGCGCGCCGCCCAATGCGCCGATAAAGAGCAGCCGTTTGGTCCAGCCGACAGGGATTTGGCGACGCAGGAGGAAGTAGAGAAAGCCCAAGACCCAGACGAGGCCGATCACCCGGCCAAGCTGCCGATGCCCCCATTCCCACCAGTAGATGCTTTTGAAATCGGAGAGTTCCATCCAAGAGTTCTGAACCTGAAACTCATCGAGTTGCTTGTATTTCTCAAATTCAGACTGCCAGTCGGCCTCGTTCATCGGCGGCAAGGCACCGGTCACCGGGCGCCATTCCGTGATGCTAAGGCCGGAGTCAGTGAGCCGCGTCAGCCCGCCCACGGCGATCATGACAAAGACCAGCGCAAAGAGGATCATCAGCCAGACCCGGATCGGCCCGCGCGCGCCACCCCGGCCCTTGTCGATCGTGCCGGTTTGCACCGGGGCACGGCTGGGTTGGTCGGTGCCGACCTCTTCGAACAGTTTGCGTTTCTCCGCCATGGCGCGCCTCTTTTTCCGTTTGGATAGAGTGGTATGACATGGGCGGAGAAAGGTCTAGCGGGGTGGGTTATGTTGCCGCATGCGCCGCCAACCCCGGCCCGGATTCAAGCCGAAGGCGCCGGGCCATCGCCTGCCCGCCCCACGGGGAGGCGATTTGGCAAGGACAGGCGCGACACTGCGGCAAAGCATTGATGCTGCACCATAAAGTGGCAGAAAAACCTTCAGGATCGCCGCCCCACGGGCAGCCGATGGCCCTCAGTCCCTCAGCCCTTCTCCTTCCAGCGGACCATTTGCCGCAGGATGCCATGCAACATCTGCACATCCGCCCGCGTCAGCGGCATCCGCGACCACATGTTGCGAAGGTTGAGCTTCATCGAGGCGACCTTATGCTCGGGGAAGAAGAACCCGGCCTCGGTCAACTGCTCCTCATAATGCCGCGCCAAATGGTCAACCTCGGCGCCCTTGGCCCAATCGGTGCCCGCCATCTCGACGACCTCATGGGTCACCTCGCCCTGCGCCCGCATCCATTCGTAAGACATCAACAGCACGCATTGCGCGAGATTGAGAGAGGCGAACTTTGGGTTCACCGGGACCGAGACGATGGCATTGGCCTGCGCGATATCATCATTCTCAAGCCCTGCCCGCTCGGGCCCGAACAGCACCGCAACCCGTTGACCCGAAGCGATCTTTTCCGCCGCTAACCGCATCGCGGCTTCGGGGCTGTAGACCGGTTTGGTCAGGTCTCGGCTGCGTGCCGTGGTGGCAAAGGTGAAATCGCAATCGCCAAGCGCTTCGGGCAGATCGGCGCAATGCTGTGCCTCGTCCAACAGCCGCCCCGCCCCCGAGGCCATGGCCACGGCGGATTGGCTCGGCCAGCCGTCGCGCGGGGCCACGACCCGCATGTGATCGAGGCCAAAATTCCACATCGCGCGCGCCGCGGCGCCGATGTTCTCGCCCATCTGGGGGCGGACAAGCACGATGGCCGGGATCGGCGCGGGCTGAACGGGGGAGGAGGATGTCTCTGTCATGCGCGCCTCATAGCCCCTGCGCCTGCGCACCGCAAGAAAGCCCGCGCGACACACGCATATCCGTTTTCTTTTGCAACGCCCTGCGCTAGTCAGGCTCCCAGACCCGATTAAGGACAGTGACCATGGACGCGCCAGAACAGCCGCAGATTTACCTTATCACCCCGCCCGAAGTTGAGCTGAGCCAATTCCCCGCGCAACTCGCCGCCGTGCTCGACGCCCATCCGGTCGCCTGTGTGCGCATGGCGCTTTCGACCCGGGATGAAGACCGCCTTGCCCGCGCCGGTGACGCGCTGCGCGAAGTGACCCATGCGCGCGACGTGGCCTTGGTGATCTCGGATCATCTGCTGCTGGTCGAAAAGCTCGGCCTCGACGGGGTGCACCTTAGCGATGCGGCCCGCACCGTGCGCCATGCCCGCAAAGAACTGGGCGAAGATGCCATAGTCGGCGCCTTTTGCGGCACATCGCGGCATGAGGGGATGGCGGCAGGCGAAGCCGGGGCAGACTACATCAGCTTTGGCCCGACCCAAGCCAGCGCGCTTGGCGATGGAAGCTTTGCCGAGGCCGATCTGTTTCAGTGGTGGTCCGAAGTCATCGAAGTGCCCGTCGTCGCCGAAGGCGCGCTTGACATCAACATGATCCGCGACCTCGCCCCCCGGACCGATTTTTTCGGCATCGGGACCGAGATTTGGGACAAGGACGATCCGGTGGCCGAACTCGCCACCTTGATCGCTGCCATGCAGGGCTAAGCGGCCCTTGGGGCAGCCCGGTTAAGGGCTGCCCGCTCGCTTACAAAAACACCCGTTCGATGAACCAATAGGCCCCGACCGCCGCGATGACGCAGGAGGCGGGGACAGCGATGGCCCGGCGGTACCAGTCGCGATTCATCGCCCAGCCGACCAGTACGAAGGCGATGGCGATTACTGCCAGCTGCCCCAGTTCCACCCCGATATTGAAGCCGATAAGCGCCGGCACGAATTGCCCCGCAGGCAGGCCGAAATCCCCCAGCACCGAGGCGAAGCCAAGCCCGTGCAACAGCCCAAAGCCAAAGATCACCAAAGGCCGCCAGCGGTTCAGGGCGGAGTGAAAGATATTCTCGACCGCGACATAGGTGATCGAAGCGGCGATCAGCGGCTCGACGATGGCCCCCGGCACGTTAACCCAGCCCAAAGCGCCAAGCGCCAGCGTGACCGTATGGGCCAGCGTGAAGGCGGTGACCTGCCAGATCAAAGGCCGCAGTCGGGTCGACAGAAAGAACAGGCCCAAGACGAATAGAATGTGATCCAACCCTTTGGGCAGGATGTGGTCGAACCCAACCGGGATGTAGCTGACGAAAGCCTGCCAGCCGCTTTCGGCATCACCGCCCCCAAGTGCGATTTCGGGGCTGGTCTCACCGCCCGACAGATAGCCGGTATAGGGCGCCTCCACCCCTTGCTGGCGCAGCACCAGTGCGCCCGCGCCATCCGGCCATGTCACCTGTACCTCTTCGGCGCCTGCAGGCACTGCGCCCTCCAGTCGCCATTGACTGTCGCGCGGCAGTTCGGCGTCGATCCCTTCGGGCACCTCGAGTGTCACACTCTCCAACGGCACGGCGGCGCCATCGACGCTGAGTAGCGGCAGGCTGTTCCAGTTGGGCAAAAGCTCGGGCGCGCGGGCGACGATGCGCGCGGCGGGCAGGCTGCGCAGCGCATCGTAATCACCCGCATTCTCGGCATTGTCGGTGTCTTCGACGGTGTCGAGGTCGATACCCGCCAAGAGCGCTTCGAGGTTGATCTCAAGTGCCAACACCGCGCGCCCTTCGGCGACGGTCAGATCCGCGATGGTGGGTTTGACCTCATGCGCCTGTGCACCAGCGCCTGCCGAAAGCAGTACCGCGCTTGACAACAGCCACAGCAACGCCAGCTTGGATCTTAACAAAATGAAAGTTCGCTTCATGAAACTATCCCAGTTGTCCGCTATTATTTTCAGTATCTTATCGGCAGCGCCTGCCTTTGCACATGAATACTGGCTGTCGCCGGTGAACTATCAAGTGGAAAGCGGTGAAAAGATCGCGGCGCATTTTCGCAATGGTGAGGAATTTACCGGCGCGGCCTTTCCCTATCTGCCCAACCGGCTCACGCGTTTCGAGGTCAAAATCGGCGGGAAAGAGGTCCCGCTATCGCCGCGCGCGGGCGACAGCCCTGCCCTGAGCCTCCCCGCGCCCGAGGGTGACGCGCTGGTCGTGGCGGTGGCCGAAACGACGCCCTCCAAAGTCACCTATGAGGACTTTGACAAATTCCTCCGTTTCGCCAAGCATAAGGATTTCCCCAAGGCCGAAAGCGATCACCGCGCGAACGGCTGGTCGACCGAGAAGGTCGTCGAGAGCTACACCCGCCACGTCAAAACCCTGATCGCCCTCGGCGCGGGCGCAGGGCAGGATGCGCCCAACGGCATGGCGACGGAGTTCGTGGCGCTGACGAATCCCTATGCCGCAGATTTCGCAGGTAAGATGAAGGTGGCCCTCCTCTATCAGGGCACCCCTCGCGCCAACGCGCAAATCGAAGTGTTCGACCGCGCTCCAGATGACAGCGTGACCATCACCCTTCACCGCACCGATGCGGCAGGCGAAGCACTGGTTCCGGTCACGGCGGGGCATGAATACCTCTTTGACGCGGTGGTGCTGCGCGCGGCAGCAGAGGCGCAAGCGAGCGCGGGCTACGACCCCGATCAACCGGTCTGGGAAACGCTCTGGGCGGCGCTGACATTCGCGGTGCCACAATAACGCCGCTTGCGCGTGGGGAGATTTGGCGGCTAGAAGCGCCGCATGACCAAGACAGCTGACATCCTTTGCATCGGCTCCGTCCTTTGGGACGTGATCGGCCGCTCTGAAAACGCCATGCGCCAAGGCTCTGACATGCCGGGGCGGATCACCCGCCTGCCCGGCGGCGTGGCGCTGAACATCGGCATGGCGCTGGCGCGCTTTGGGCTAACGCCGGCGCTGCTTTCCGCCGTGGGGCGCGATGCCGAAGGGGATGAGTTGATCGCCGCCTGCGCCCTGCGCGGGCTGATCACCGATCACGTCTACCGCTCGGACGATCTGCCGACCGACCGTTACATGGCCGTCGAAGGCTCCAACGGGCTGATCGCCGCGATTGCCGATGCCCATTCGCTGGAGGCTGCGGGCGACAAGATCCTGCGTCCGCTGGAGGATGGCAGCCTGCCCAGCCCCTACGAAGGGGCCGTGGCGCTCGACGGCAACCTGACCGTCGAACTACTGGCCCAGATGGCGCAAAGCCCGCTGTTGGCAAAGGCCGACCTGCGCGTCGCGCCCGCCTCTCCCGGCAAGGCGCTGCGGCTGACGCCCTTCCTCAAAGCGGGACGCGGCACGCTTTATGTGAACCTCGAAGAGGCCGGGCTGCTCTGCCAGTCGAGCTTTGACGATTCCCCCACCGCCGCTCGCGCCCTGCTGGCCCGTGGCGCACGCCGCGCCGTGGTGACCGACGGCGGCAACCCCGCCACCGTGGGCCAAGGCGACGAGATCATCACCCTCACCCCGCCGCAGGTGCATGTCGCCCGGGTCACGGGTGCAGGCGATACATTCATGGCGGCCCATGTGGCCGCTGAACTTGGCGGTGCCGTTGCGCAAACCGCCCTCAAGGCAGCACTTGATGCCGCCGCCCTTTACGTTTCCGGAGAGACCAAGATATGACCACCGCCACATCCGCCCTGCCCCTGACCTTCAGCGCCGAAGTGGCCAAGGCCCGCGAAAACGGTGCGCCGATCGTAGCCTTGGAAAGCACCATCATCACTCATGGCATGCCCTATCCGCAAAACCTCGAAGTGGCGCGGCAGGTCGAACAGGACATCCGCGACGCAGGCGCCGTGCCCGCCACCATCGCCGTGATCCGCGGCGCGCTGCATATCGGTCTGGACGATGACCAGTTGAGCGATCTGGCCCAAGCCAAGGACGTGGCCAAACTGTCGCGCGCCGATATGGCCGTTTGCATCGCCTCGGGCGGGACAGGTGCCACCACCGTCGCCGCCACCATGATCGCGGCCAATCTAGCGGGCATCGAAGTCTTCGCCACCGGCGGCATCGGCGGCGTGCATAAGGGCGCGGAAGACAGCTTTGACATCTCCGCCGACCTCATGGAACTGGCCCAAACCCCCGTCACCGTCATCGCGGCGGGCGCCAAGGCGATCCTCGACGTGCCAAAAACGCTGGAAGTGCTGGAAACCCAAGGCGTGCCGGTCATCACGGTGGGCCAAGACAGCTTCCCCGCCTTCTGGAGCGCGGGGTCGGACCTTCAATCGCCGCTGCGCCTTGATGATGCCGCAGCCCTTGCCAAAGCCCACCGCACCCGCGCCGCCATGGGCCTGCCCGGCGGCCAGTTGGTGGCCAACCCGATCCCCACGGAGGAAGAAATCCCCGCCGCCGAACTGGCCCCGATCATCGCGCAGGCCCAGTCTGAGGCCGATGCTCAAGGTGTCCACGGCAAAGGCGTGACCCCGTTCTTGCTGCAACGCATCTTCGAGCTGACCGAGGGCCGCTCGCTCACCGCCAATATCGCACTGGTGCGCAACAATGCCCGGCTGGGGGCCAAGATCGCCGCAAACCTCGTCAACCTGCCGCGTTAAAGGCGAAAAACACCGCGGAGCCATTGCCGGGCCGGGGCATACGCCTTAGCTATGTTGCGATTAACTCTTCGGAAAACGGCACAGATGAACACACCTTTTGATCCCGACCCAACGCAGGTTCGGCGCAGCCTTGTTGCAAGGCTGCGCGCGTCTTTCCTGACCGGGTTGGTCGTGATTGCGCCTGTCGGGCTGACCATCTGGCTGATCTGGAGCGTGGTCGGCTGGATCGACGGTTTCGTGCTGCCGCTGGTGCCCAAAGCCTACCATCCCGACCGGCTGCTCCAAGATTTCTTGGGTCTCGACCCGTCGATGCAGTTCAACGTGCGCGGCCTTGGGGTGGTGATCTTTCTGATCTTCACCGTCATGGTCGGTTGGGCCGCGAAAGGGCTGATCGGCCGTTCGATGATCCGCTTCGCCGAAAGTCTGGTGGAGCGCACCCCCGTGGTGCGGACGATCTATTCCGGCATCAAACAGATTTCCGAGACAATCTTCGCCCAGTCCGAGCGGAGCTTTGAGACCGCCTGCCTGATCGAATACCCCCGTCGCGGCATCTGGGCGCTTGGCTTCATCTCGACCGAGGCGAAGGGAGAGGTCTTGGCCCGCACCAACGCGGGCGGCGAGATGCTCTCGGTCTTTCTGCCGACCACGCCGAACCCAACCTCGGGCTTTTTACTGTTCCTGCCGCGGGAGGATGTGATCGAACTCGACATGAGCGTCGAAGACGCGGCGAAGCTGGTGATCTCTGCCGGGCTGGTCTATCCGCCGCGCCCCGGTGCCGACCTGCCCGAGGCGCTGGCGCTGTCGGACCCTGAAAACTCAGCCGAACATCGCGGGTAGATCGACGCTGCTGCGCTGGTTCAGATCGTCGAAGTGCTCCTCTAGAAACCGGTCCGCCGCCGCCACGCCTGCCTCATGCAGCGCCCGTATCACCGCCGGGTTGGGCATCAGCTTTGTCGCCACTGATAGCTGCGCCATCAGCGCGTCGTCGGCGATCATATGCATGTGCACCCGCTTCATCCGCCCCTCCGGCAGTGTGCCATCCGCAATCAGCCGCTGAACGAAGTCAATCGCCCGCATCTCGCGCAAGAGGCTGGAATTAAAGCTGATCTCATTGATGCGGTTCTGGATTTGTTGCGGCGTGACCGGCAGGTCTTCGCGGTCGAGCGGGTTGATGTTCACCACCACGATATCTTCGGGCAGATCGTCTCGGAACAGCGGAAACAGCGCCGGGTTGCCGGTATAGCCCCCGTCCCAAAACGCCTCGCGCTGGCCGGTCTGGGCGTCGTCAATCTCTACGGCCTTAAAGATCGTCGGCAGACAGGCTGAGGCGAGCAAGGCATCAGGCCCGATTTCATCCCCCTCAAACACCCGGATCTTGCCGTTGCGGACCCGTGTGGCGCAGACGAAAAAGAACGGCGGCTTATGCGCGCCCACTTTGCCGTAATCGAACCGGGCCACGACATCTTCGAGCGGGTTGCGATAGAACGGGCCGTAAGCATAGGGCGACACGACCCGCGTCAGCGAATCCGAGATCGCCATGGGCAGCGAATATTCCATCGCCTGACTGAGCTTGTCCAAACCGAAAGGCGCCAGCCAATGCGACAGCCGCAGGTCCGAAATGCCAGAGACCTGCGCCCACAGCCAATCGAGATTCTCCCGCGCGCCCTCGCGACCGCCCGAGATCATCCCCGACTTCAACGCCGCCCCGTTCAGCGCCCCCGCCGAGGTGCCGGAGATCCCGCAGATATCCAGATCGTTCTGCTGCAACAGCCGGTCGAGCACCCCCCAAGTGAAAGCGCCATGCGCGCCGCCACCTTGGAGGGCGAGGTTGATGCGTTTCTTGACCGCCACGGCGCTTACAAGGCCGTCCAGCCGCCATCGACACTGATCGTCGTGCCGGTGATCTGCGCCGCTGCATCCGAGCATAGGAAGGTCGCCGTGCCGCCCATCTGCTCAACAGTGGCGAATTCGCGCGACGGTTGCCGGGTGAGCATGACCTGTTCGATCACCTCTTCGCGGCTCATGTCGTATTCCTTCATCGTGTCGGGGATCTGCTTCTCAACGATCGGGGTCAGCACATAGCCGGGGCAAATCGCGTTGCAGGTGATCGGGTCTTTCGCCGTCTCAAGCGCTGTGGTCTTGCTGAGGCCGACAATCCCGTGTTTCGCGGCGATATAGGCGGATTTATAGGGCGATGCCGTCAGACCATGGGCCGAGGCGATGTTAATCACCCGGCCCCACCCCGCTTTGCGCATCATCGGCAAAGCCTCGGCGGTGGTGTGAAAGGCCGACGACAGGTTGATCGCGATGATCGCGTCCCATTTCTCGGCCGGAAACTCAGAGATTGGCGCGACATGCTGGATGCCCGCGTTGTTCACCAGAATGTCACAGACCCCGGCTTCGGCAATCAAGCGCCGACAGTCCGCCCCCTTGGACATGTCGGCCTTGATGTAGCGGGCCGTTACGTTGCATGTCTGCGCAATCTCCTGCGCCAGCGCATGATCCGCCTCGTCATCGGTAAAAGAGTTCAACACGATATCGGCCCCGGCCCGCGCCAATTCCCAGGCGATGCCCAGTCCGATTCCAGAGTTCGATCCCGTGATGACGGCTGTCTTGCCGGACAGGTCGATGGTGAAAGCCATGGCGCGTCTCCTTGTTCATGCTGCGCCCGCATCATGTACTGCGCGCGCGCCAAAGGGAAAGGGTTTGCGCGAAGGAGCTTAAGGGTCGGTGAAAATTGGCCAAAAAAAACGCCCGCGCGAGGCGGGCGTAAGTTATTGAGGCAGGTTTCATACAGGCAAGAAACCTATCGAGCAGTGATCTCTGTATACGCCTTTCACGCTCACAATCCAAGCTAAAAGTTTGATAAGGCGAGAATCCGCGGGTATGGAATAACTCCAACAAAATAAGGGCAGATCGTGATTGTTTCAAAAATGAGCTGGGAATTTTTCTCGAAAGCACGGGGCGTTGCGGCCCTTTCTTCACTGATTCTGCTCTCGGGGGCGGCCTGGGCTGCCCCGCAACATGGAATCGCCATGTATGGCGAGCCTGCTTTGCCGGCCGATTTTGACGCCCTTCCTTATGTGAACCCCGAAGCCCCCAAGGGGGGTGAGATCGTGCTGGGCAATACCGGGGGATTCGACAGCCTCAACCCCTTCGTCCGCAAGGGCACCGCGCCTTGGCAGTTGCCGCATTTCACCCATGAGACCTTGATGGGGAGGTCCTGGGATGAACCCTTCGCGCTTTACGGCCTCTTGGCCGAGACGATCGAGGTGCCCGAGGACCGCTCTTGGGTGGAATTCACCCTGCGCGAGGAGGCGCGGTTTTCCGATGGCACGCCCGTCACCGTCGCGGATGTGATCTTTTCTTTCGATCTGCTCGGCACCGAAGGCCATCCCCGCTACCACGGGCTGCGCCAGCAGATCGACAACATCGAACAGACCGGCCCGCGCGGCCTGCGCATGACTTTCAACAGCGACAACCGCGAGCTTGCCCTGCTCGCCGGAATGCGCCCCATCCTGAGCAAGGCGCAATGGGAGGGGCAGGACTTTGCCAATGCCCCCCTGTCCGAAATTCCTTTGGGCAGCGGCCCCTATACCATCACCGACTATCAGGCGGGCCGCCATGTCACACTGACGCGCAACCCCGATTACTGGGGCGCCGAGGTGCCCTTTCGCCAAGGCACGCATAACTACGATGAGGTAAAGATCGACTTCTACGGCGATGCCAATGTGCTGTTCGAAGCCTTCAAGGCCGGACAAATTTCAGCCGTGCGGGAATTCAATGCCGAGACTTGGGCCACGCAATACGACTTCCCCGCGATTACCCGCGGCGAGGTGGTGAAGTCCACATTCCCGCATAGCAAACCTTCGGGCATGACCGGTTTTGTCATGAACGCCCGCCGCGCGCCTTTCGACGATTGGCGGGTGCGCGACGCGCTGATCTCGGCCTTCAACTTCGAGTATATCAACGAGACGCTTACCGGCGGCACCCTTCCCCGGATCACCTCTTATTTCTCGAACTCCGACCTTGCCATGCGCGACGGTCCGGCGTCAGGGCGGGTTTTCGATCTGCTGGCCGATTACGTCGACACGCTGCCGCCCGGCACGGTGGATGGCTATCGGCTGCCGGTGGGTGACGGCTCTGCCCGCAACCGCGCGGGCATCCGCGCCGCGATGCAGCAGTTGAATGCCGCAGGTTACGAGGCCGAAGGCGGCGTCATGCGCCGGGGCGACGGCACGCCGCTGACCTTTACCATCCTTCTGTCCAAGGGAAGCCGTGAAAACCTAGCGATTGCAGAGCTTTACACGCAGGCCCTCAAGCGGCTTGGCATCACCGCCGAGATCGAAACCGTGGATGATGCGCAATTCGTCGCACGGCAGAACAGCTATGATTTCGACATGACAACCTTCCGCCGCGCTCTGTCGCTCAGCCCCGGTACGGAGCAGCGTTTCTACTGGGGGTCGGAGGCCGCCGATCTGCCCGGCACACGCAACCTCATGGGCGTGCGCTCTCCGGCGGTGGATGCGATGATCGACAGGATGTTGCAGGCCCGCGAAACGGCGGATTTCGTCGCCGCGACCCGCGCGCTTGACCGGATCCTGACGGCGGGGCGCTATGTCATCCCCTTCTGGCAGTTCGACGAAGGGCTGATCGCCCATGACGCGCGCATGGCCTACCCCGAGACGATCCCGCTTTACGGCGATGGGCCGAACTTCATGCCCGAGGTCTGGTGGTGGCAACCGGCGGAGGGGTCAGACCAGTGAGGTCACCCAGAGGATCGTCGCATCCTCATCGCTGAGCGAGACAACGTTATGTCCCATGGTGGCGTCGTAATAGGCGCTATCGCCGCGGCGCATGTCGACGGGTTCGTAAAACTCGGTAAAAAGCCGCACCATGCCGGTCAGCACATAGAGGAACTCCTCCCCGTCATGGCGCACCCAGCCGTCGAACTCCTCCATCCGGCGGGCGCGGATGCGGGCGCGGTAGGGCAGCATCTGCTTCTTGCGCAACGCGTCGGCCAGTAGGACATGCTCATAGGTGCCGGTGGCCTTGGGCGCGCCTTCCTCGGCGCGGGTCACGGCCATGCGGCCGGTGATCTTCTCCCCCGCGGGCGGGGTGAAAAGCTGCGGCACGGTGATCTCTAGCCCCACGGCGAGCTTCTTCAGCGCGTCATAGGTGGGCGACATCAGCCCGTTCTCGATCTTGCTCAAGGTCGAGCGCGCCAGCCCCGCCTGCCGCGCGGCCTGTTCCAGCGTCCAATTACGCGCCTTGCGCAGCTCGCGCACCCTTGCGCCAAGATCGACCGGCGGGGCGGTCTCGCTCGCGCCGCTTTCGCGGGCGATCTGGATCAGGGAACGGGGCGGCGTATCTGTCATGGACCTGCTATAGCCGCGCCCCGGGGCGCTTGCAACGCTGCCCGCTTGCGATACCGGCCCCGGCCCGCTATGCCCATTGCGCAGCAATAGATGGGGCGCATCATGGCCGAAGCGATCAAACTCGATATCATGTCAGACCCGATCTGCCCGTGGTGCTATATCGGCAAGGCGCATCTGGACCGCGCTTTGCAAGACCATCCCGACCACCCCTTTGCCATCGAATGGCACCCGTTCCAGCTCAACCCCGACATGCCGCGCGAAGGCATGGACCGGCGCAGCTATCTCGAGCGTAAGTTCGGCGGCAAGGAAGGCGCCGTGCGCGCCTATGCACCGGTTGTGGAACATGCCGAGAAGGCCGGGCTGAATATCAACTTCGAGGCCATGCAGCGCACGCCTAACACGCTGGACGCGCACCGTCTGATCCATTGGGCCGGGATCGAAGGGCGCCAGACCGCAGCCGTCTCTGCCCTTTTCAAAGCCTATTTCGTCGATGCCCGCGACATTGGTGCCGCCGAGGTACTGGCCGATATCGCCGACAGTATCGAGATGGACGCCGCCGTGGTCACCCGCCTGCTGAAATCCGATGTCGATGCGCAGGACATCCGCGACCGCGACGCGCACAGCCGCAAGATGGGCGTGAACTCGGTGCCGACCTTCATCGTTGCCAACACCCATGCCGTGCCCGGCGCGCAGCCGCCCGAGCTATGGGCGCAGGTCATTGCCGATCTGACCAATCAGCAGGACTAAACAAGGCGGCAATCATTGCCAAGTTAAGCGTTCTCGACTATCGAGAGCGCAACCACAAGTTATTCCCTGAATCCTGCCCAAACGGATCCGCCGTTCGGG
Source organism: Sulfitobacter sp. 1A15106 (assembly GCF_043556995.1). Classification (NCBI taxonomy): domain Bacteria; kingdom Pseudomonadati; phylum Pseudomonadota; class Alphaproteobacteria; order Rhodobacterales; family Roseobacteraceae; genus Sulfitobacter; species Sulfitobacter sp. 1A15106. The sequence goes on from NZ_JBIFFM010000007.1 coordinate 81,725, forward strand.
ACAATCGCCGGAGTGCGCCTTCGTGACCACCGAAAATCCAAAATTCTCCATGGGGCGGATCGAATTCGTCGGCCTTATCGCGATGATGATCGCCACCATCGCCTTTTCCATCGACGCGATGCTGCCTGCCCTGCCCGAGATCGCGGCGGAACTCTCGCCCGAGATGGCCCACCGCGCCCCGCTGATCCTCACGGCCTTCGTGCTGGGCATGGGGCTGGGCACATTCTTTAGCGGCGCGCTGTCGGATGCATTCGGCCGCCGCAACGTGGTCTTCGGCGGGGCGGCGCTCTATTGTCTTTCGGCCTTTGTCGCTTGGATGAGCAACTCTCTCGAAGTCATGCTCGTAGCACGCATCTTCCAAGGTCTTGGCGCCTCTGGCCCGCGTGTGGTGGCCGTGGCGATCATCAGAGACCTCTACGCGGGGCGCGAGATGGCGCGGATCATGTCGGTGGTGATGATGGTCTTCGCGCTGGTGCCCGCCTTGGCCCCGATGCTGGGCGCGGGCATCATCCTGACGGCGGGCTGGCGCGCGATTTTCATCGCCTTCATGGCCTTCTCGCTCATCTCGGTCATCTGGATGGCCCTACGCCTGCCCGAAACCCTCGCCCCCGAAGACCGGCGCCCGCTGCGCGCACGGCTGATCATTGGCGCGGTGCGCGAGTTGGTCGGCCACCCGACGGTGCGCCTGTCGATCCTCGTGCAGTCGCTCGCCATGGCGATGCTCTTCTCGATGCTGATGCTGGTGCAGCCAATCTATGACACCGTCTATGGGCGCGGCGAAAGTTTCCCGCTGTGGTTCGGCGGCATCGCCGTGGTGGCGGCCAGCGCCAGCCTGATCAACGCGCTTTTGGTCGTCCGCTACGGCATGCGGCGGCTGGTGACCATTGCCTTGGGCGTGCAAATCCTGCTGTCGGGCGCCATGTATTTCCTCAACCTCGGCGCCCTGCCCGACCCTTACGGCTTCGCCGCATTCGTGTTCTTCCAGACCTGCCTGTTCTTCCAAGCGGGGCTGACATTGGGCAACCTCAACGCCATCGCGATGGAGCCAATGGGCCATATCGCAGGCATGGCGGCTTCGGTCGTGGGGGCAATTTCCACCGTATTGGCGGCGCTGATCGCCTCCCCGGTGGGGTTGATGTTCGACGGCACGACCAAGCCGCTGGCGTTGGCCATGCTGCTGATGGCAATCGCGGCCTATGCGCTGATGCTCTACATGGGGCGGGTGGAGAACCGGCAGCCGGCGGCGGCGGAATAAACGACGCCTTTCGAAGGGCTTAGCCTTTCACCTTCGCCTTTTTCGCGGTCTTTTCCTTGGCGATCACATGTTCGGCCAAATCGCGCGCGATGGCGAAGGCGCCTTTGATCTTATCGGCATCCGTCCTCCAATCCCGGCGCACGACGATCTTGTTGTCCTTGACCTTCGCCAGCCCGCGCTGGTCCTGAATGAACTTCACCAGCCCCTCGGGCGAGGCGAACTTGTCGTTGTGGAACTGGATCGTCGCGCCCTTTGGCCCGCCGTCGAGCTTGGCGATCCCGGCGCGCTTGCACATCGCCTTGATCCGCACCACCAGCATCAGGGTGTTGACCTCCTTCGGCAGTTTGCCGAAACGGTCGATCAGCTCGGCGGCGAAGCCTTCCAGCTCGACCTTGGTCGAAAGCTCGCTGAGGCGGCGATAGAGTCCAAGCCGCACGTCGAGGTCGGGCACATAGTCCTCGGGGATCAGCACCGGAACGCCAAGGTTGATCTGCGGCGCCCATTGCTCGTCGGCCTCCGACAGCCCCTCAAGCTCGCCTGCCTTGATCTTGGCGATCGCCTCTTCCAGCATGGACTGATAAAGCTCGAAACCCACGTCGCGCATCTGGCCGGATTGTTCTTCGCCCAGCAGGTTGCCCGCGCCGCGAATGTCGAGGTCTTGGGAGGCCAGCGTGAAGCCCGCGCCGAGCGTGTCGAGGCTGCCCAGCACCCGCAGGCGTTTCTGGGCCGTGTCGGTCAGCTTGGCGCGTGGCTTGGTCGTGAGATAGGCATAGGCGCGCGTTTTTGAGCGCCCCACCCGGCCCCGGATCTGATAAAGCTGCGCCAGCCCGAACATATCCGCGCGGTGCACGATCATCGTGTTGGCGGTGGGAATGTCGAGGCCGGATTCCACGATGGTCGTGGCCAACAGAATGTCGAACTTACCGTCGTAGAAAGCGTTCATCCGGTCGTCGAGCTCCCCCGGCGCCATCTGGCCGTGGGCCACGACGTAAGAAAGCTCGGGCAGTTGTGCCTTCAAAAACTCCTCGATCTCGCGCAGGTCACTCACGCGCGGCACCACGTAGAAGCTCTGCCCGCCGCGGTAATGCTCGCGCAAGAGCGCCTCGCGGATAGTCACCGCGTCGAACTCGCTGACATAGGTACGGATCGACAGGCGGTCCACGGGCGGCGTGCCGATGATCGACAGATCGCGCACGCCGGTCAGCGACAGTTGCAAAGTGCGCGGGATCGGCGTGGCGGTGAGGGTCAACACGTGGATGTCCGTGCGCAGCGCCTTCAACCGCTCCTTATGGGTGACGCCAAAGTGTTGTTCTTCATCAATAATCAACAGGCCGAGGTCGTTGAAACGAATCCCCTTTGCCAGCAGCGCATGGGTGCCGATCACGATATCGACCGTGCCCTTGGCCATCCCCTCACGCGTCGCCGCCGCCTCTTTGGCCGAGACGAAACGGCTGAGTTGCCGCACGTTGATCGGGAAGCCGCGGAAGCGTTCCGCGAAGCTCTTGTAGTGCTGCCGCGCCAACAGGGTCGTCGGCGCGATCACCGCCACCTGCACGCCCGACATGGCGGCGACGAAGGCCGCGCGCATCGCCACTTCGGTCTTGCCGAAACCCACGTCGCCGCAGACCAGCCGGTCCATCGGGTTGCCGGACGTCAGATCGTCGATCACATCACCGATGGCGCGGAGCTGGTCGTCGGTTTCCGTGTAAGGGAAACGGGCCGAGAAGGCATCCCACATCCCCGGCGGCGGGTCGAGCACGGGCGCTTTACGCAGGCTGCGCTCTGCGGCGATGCGGATGAGCTTGTCGGCCATCTCGCGAATGCGCTCTTTGAGCTTGGCCTTTTTGGATTGCCATGCGCCGCCGCCGAGCTTGTCCAAAAGCCCTTCCTCATGGCCGTAGCGCGACAGCAGTTCGATATTCTCCACCGGCAGGTAAAGCTTTGACTGTTCGGCGTATTCCAGCACGAGGCACTCATGCGCGGCGCCTGCGGCGGTGACCACCTCCATCCCGTGATAGCGCCCGATGCCGTGGTCGACATGAACCACCAGATCGCCGGGGCTGAGGCTTTGCGCCTCGGTCAGGAAGTTCTCGGCCCGGCGTTTGCGTTTTGGCGCACGGATCAGACGGTCGCCCAGCACGTCCTGTTCGGAGATCACCGTCATCCCCGGCGCCTCGAACCCATGCTCCAACGCCCAAACCGCCAGATGCAGCCCGCGCTTGCCGATGCGGGTGGCATCCATCACCGGGATCGCCTCGGCCAGACCTTCGTCTTCGATCAGCCCAGTCAGGCGCTCCCGCGCGCCTTCGGAGTAGCTGGCAATCAGCACCGGCCCAACTTCAAGCTTTGCTTTAATATGCGCGGCCAAAGCACCGAAAAGACTTACGGATTCCTGCTGACGCTCAGGGGCGAAATTGCGCCCGAGCCGCGCGCCTGCATCCAGCACTCCCGGCCCCGTGGGCTGCGGCAGCGGGTTGAACTGGATGACCCGGTGATCCAGCAGCGCTTGGGTCCATGCCTCATCGGTCAGGTACAGCCCCTCCGGCGGGGCGGGCTTATAGACGCTGTCCATTTTCGAGCGCGTCTTCATCGCCAGTTTGCGGGTCTCATATTGATCGGCGATGGTTTCCCACCGCGCAATCCGCATCGGGGTCAGTTGATCGTCCAGAGTGACCGTCGCCTTGGGCAGATAATCAAAAAGCGTTTCCAGATTGTCTTGGAAAAACGCGAGCCAATGCTCCGCACCCTGATGTTTGCGGCCCGCACTGATCGCCTCGTAAAGCGGATCGTCGGTGCCTGCGGCGCCGAACTCGATGCGGTAGTTCTGCCGGAACCGGGTGATCGCTGCCTCGTCGAGAATGACCTCGCTCACCGGGGCGAGTTCCACCAGATCGAGCTTTTCGGTCGTCCGCTGCGTCGCCGGATCAAACCGCCGCGCGCCATCCAGCACATCGCCGAAGAGATCGAGCCGCACCGGGCCAAGATCGCCGGGCGGATAGATGTCAATGATCCCGCCGCGCACGGCGTAATCGCCCGGCTCCATCACCGTGGGGCTTTGCACAAAGCCCATGCGCACCAGGAACGCGCGCAGTGCCTTTTCGTCGATCCGGCTGCCGACGCGGGCGGCAAAGGCCGCGTCCCGCAGGGTGTCGCGGGCAGGGATGCGTTGGCTGGCCGCGTTTAAGGTCGTCAGCAGGACGAACTGATCGGGCATCCCGTGCACCAGCGCCGCCAGCGTCGCCATCCGCCGGGCCGAGATATCGGCATTGGGCGACACCCGGTCATAGGGCAGACAATCCCAGCCCGGGAAGGTGACGACCGGCATGTCGGGGGCGTAGAACCGCAAGGCAGCCTGCATCGCCGCCATGCGCTTGTCATCGCCCGCCACATGGACCACCGGCTGGCCGCCCTTGGCGATTTCATCGAGGATGGCGCGGGCATCATAGCCTTCGGGAACGCCGGAGAGGGTGATATTGCGCGGATCGTTCATCGGGTCTCAATTGGCCCTCGGAGGGGGGCTGTCAACCCGCCAGCGGGCCGATGCTTAGATTTTGATACATTCCCCAAAGCGCGGTCACGAAGATCGAGACCATGCCGATGATCTGGGTGTAAAGCCGGTGGCGCATCAATCGCCGCCGCAGCACCTCGCCGGTTGAGCCTTCGATGCGAATGAGCCGCGCGGTCGACAGGCTCAAAAGCCCCACCAGCGACATGGGAAAGCCCAAGAGCAGCAAGGCTTGGGCGAATTCGATGCCATAGACGAACCCCAAAAGCACCAGAGAGGTCAGCGCGAAGAACCCCAGCCCCAAGAGCCACAGCCCAGAGACCTGCGAGATATAGAGCATCCGGTTCACGTTGATCCGCACGATGTCTTCCAGATCGGCCTCGGCCTCTCCGCCATAGCGGCGGGCGCGCAGGACCATGTCGAAGGGCACGCCCAGCACCCAGTGGCTTGCCGTCGACCACATCACAGCCAGCGCGATCCAGAACCAAAGGTTCGAGAAAGAGCGCATGTCGATCATTTCGAAAAGGGTTTGATACCAGTCCAAGGCGTGCTCGTCCGAATATTGAGTTCGGATCTCTTAGCGGTCCGGCGCGACAATTCATAGGGTTGAGGCGTTCAAAAATACATGGCAAGCCCTTGCCGAGCCATTCTGAGGTATAATTGATGCAACCCGTCCACGCCCCCTTCCCCGCCACACGCCTGCGCCGCACCCGTGCCAATGCCGGTATCCGCGCGTTGGTGCGCGAGAATGACCTGCACTTGGGCGATCTGATCTGGCCGGTTTTCGTGCGCGAAGGCGAGGGCGTGGAAGAGCCGATCCCCTCAATGCCCGGTGTCATGCGCCGCTCGGTCGACACCTTGGTCCCGTCGGTGCGCGCGGCGGCGGTTCTGGGCATCGGCACGGTCTGCGTCTTCCCCTATACCGGGCCTGAGGACCGGACCGAGGATTGCGCCCGCGCATGGGATCCGCAGAACGCCACCAACCGCGCCATCGCCGCGATCAAAGAGGCAGTGCCGGAGATGGTGGTAATGACGGATGTGGCGCTCGATACCTATAATATCAACGGCCATGACGGTTTCGTCGAAGACGGCATCATCGTGAACGACCGCACGGTCGAGGCGCTGGTCAAGATGGCGCTGGCACAGGCCGAAGCAGGGGCGGATATCATCGGGCCTTCGGATATGATGGACGGGCGCATCGGCGCGATCCGCGCAGGTCTCGAAGAGGCCGGGCATCAAGATGTGATGATCCTGAGCTACGCCGCCAAATACGCCAGCGCCTTCTACGGCCCCTTCCGCGACGCGGTTGGCGCCTCTGCAGCCCTGACCGGCGACAAGAAGACCTATCAGATGGATCCGGCCAATAGTGACGAGGCGCTGCGGCTGGTGGCGCGCGACCTCTCGGAAGGCGCGGATATGGTCATGGTGAAACCGGGAATGCCCTACCTTGATATCTGCCGCCGGGTGAAAGACGCCTTCGGCGCGCCGACCTTCGCCTATCAGGTCTCGGGCGAATACAGCATGATCAAGGGCGCGGCAGAGCAAGGCTGGATCGACGGCGAACGCGCGATGATGGAGAGCCTTCTAGCCTTCAAACGCGCGGGCTGCGACGGCGTGCTGACCTATTTCGCCCCCGATGTCGCCCGGCTTTTGCTCAAAAGCGCGTGACCTAAGGGCGTAAATCTGCGCAAAGGGGCCAATCAACATGACAAGCCGCGTGATTATGCGTAATCTCGCGCATAAGTCGGGAAAACCGGCAGCAGGCAACCGATCTCGAATATACAGGCAGAAAAGATGACCAATCAGACATATAACCGGCGCTTCGTGACATTGGGCGCCCTTTCGGCGCTCGGCGCGACCGCGGCCTGCGGCAATGGCGTGGGCGGACGCGGCAGCGCGATGATCGACGCGCGCGTGGACGCGACATTGGCCGAGATGTACCGCGGCTATCCCAACACCCGGCAATTGGCCGAAAAGGCCAATGGCATGTTGGTCATGCCGCTGGTGACGGAAGCGGGCCTCGGCTTTGGCGGTGCCTACGGGCGCGGCGCGCTGCGCGTGAACGACGTGACGGTGGACTATTATTCGGTGACCAAAGCCTCGGGCGGCTTGCAGATCGGCGCGCAGCAATATGCGCATGTGCTGTTCTTCATGACCGAACCCGCCCTGCGCGAATTCCGCAGCTCGCCCGGTTGGGCGGCGGGGGCCGGACTGGAATATGTGATCTCGGACAAGGGCGACAGCGTCAGCGCGGATACCACCACCGTCATGGCCCCGGTTCTGGCCGCCGTCTTTGGCCGCGCGGGCCTGCGCATCGGCGCGACGCTGGAAGGCACCAAATACACGCGGATCATTCCCTAAGGGACATCTGCGCCGGCGGAAAGCGAACGCCCGGCTTTAAGCCGGGCGTTTTTGTTTGCGACAGAGGCCAAAACGGCTCGCCACGCGTTACCCGAGGTTCTGCAACCGCTTAAACAGGCTCGACGTATCCCAACGCCCGCCGCCCATCTTCTGCACGTCCATGTAAAACTGATCGACCAGCGCGGTCACCGGCAGGCTCGCCCCCGTCTCATCCGCCGCATCGAGACAGATGCCCAAATCCTTGCGCATCCAATCCACAGCAAAGCCGTGATCGAACTTGTCGTCGAGCATGGTCTCATAGCGGTTTTCCATCTGCCATGACCCTGCCGCACCTTGGCTAATCACCTCGACCACCGCGCGGCCATCAAGGCCCGCCTTCTCGGCGAAATGCAGCGCTTCAGAGAGGCCCTGTACCAGACCGGCGATGGCGATCTGGTTGCACATCTTGGTCATCTGACCTGCGCCGCTTTCCCCAATGCGGCGGCAAATTTTCGCGTAGACCTCCATGATCGGCAGCGCCCGGTCAAAAGCGCCTTCGTCGCCGCCGCACATGATCGACAATTGGCCGTTTTCCGCACCCGCCTGACCGCCTGAGATCGGCGCGTCGACAAAGCTTACCTGCGCGTCATCGGCGGCGGCATAAAGCTCACGCGTCACAGCCGCCGAAACGGTGGTGTGATCGACAAAGATCGCCCCCGCCGTCATGCCGCCAAAGGCCCCGTCATCCCCCAAACAGACCGAGCGCAGATCGTCGTCATTACCCACGCAGGCGATCACGAAATCCGCATCCTTTGCCGCCGCACGCGGGGTCTTGGCCATGGCGCCGCCATAGGTTTTCACCCAGTCGTCCGCCTTGGCTTCGGTGCGGTTGTAGACGGTCACATCGTGGCCCGCCTTTTGCAGATGCCCCGCCATCGGAGCCCCCATGACCCCCAGTCCCAAAAATGCGAGCTTTGCCATGTGCTTTTCCTTATCATTCAGTTGCGTTATTCCCTGTCATTACACCTACCACCCTGCGCGCTCCGGTCAATCTGCGCGCCAGTCGAGGATCCCCCAATGGCATTGATGTTTCGCTGGCTTATCCGATTGGCGGTGTTTCTCGTCGCGCTGAGCGTCGTGGTTTTGGTGCTGGTCTATTGGTTCGCCGCGCGGTCCCTGCCCGACTATGACGATACGGTCGAGGTCGCGGGCGTCAGCGCCCCGGTCGAGATCGTGCGCGATAATGCCAATGTGCCGCATATCTTCGGGCAGAGCGATGAGGATGTCTTTTTCGGCCTCGGTTTCGCCCATGCCCAAGACCGGCTGTGGCAATTGATCACCCTGCGGCGCACCGCGCAGGGGCGGCTGTCCGAGGTCTTCGGCACCGCCACGATCACCACCGACAAGCTGATGCGGCGCTATGACATCTACCGGCTTGCCGTGGCGGCGGCGGATAAGCTCGACCCCGAAACCGAAGCGGCGCTTGAGGCTTATTCCGCCGGGATCAACGCGCGCCTCGACCAGATCAACACCGAAGCCTTGGGCCGCGGGGCGCCCGAGATGTGGCTCTTCAATGCGCCCATGGCCCCGTGGCGGCCTGCGGATTCACTGGCGATCACCAAACTCATGGGTCTGCAAATGTCGGGCCATCTGGAGGCCGAGGTGCTGCGCGCGCGCGTATCCTTGGAGTTGAGCGATCCGGACCGTCTGCGCGACATCCTGCCCGAAGCGCCGGGCAGCGGGGTCGCCGCCCTGCCCGAATATGCCGCCCTCTTCCCTGAGGTCAGCCGCCGCCACGCCGCCGCAGCGCCGATGGCACGCCACCCGCTGTCGCCCTTTAAACGGCAAGCCTTCGCCGGAGCTTCCAACGCTTGGGCCGCGGCGCCCTCCCGCTCTGCCGCGGGGGGCACGCTTTTGGCCAATGACCCGCATTTGGGCTTCACCGCCCCCGCGATCTGGTATCTTGCCCGGTTGGAGCTTGAGACCGGCGGCGTGATCGGTGGCACCATTCCGGGGATGCCGGTGGTGCTTACGGGCCGCAGCGCCGATCTGGGCTGGGGGCTGACCACCGCCTATGTCGACGATCAAGACGTCTATATCGAAGAGTTGAACCCCGACAACGCCGAGGAATACCGCACCCCGGACGGGTTCAAGAAGTTCCGCAAACGCGCGTCGATCATCAATATCGCCGATGCCGACCCGATCACCGTCACCCTGCGCTGGACCGACAATGGCCCGGTGCTGCCCGGCAGCCACTACAACCTTGGCAGCATCACCCCGCCGGGGCATGTGGCCTCTGTCGCCTCAACGCTCTTTACCGAAGAGGACACCTCACTTGCCGCCGCGATGAAGGTGATGCGCGCGAAATCGGTGCAGCAGGCGATCAATGCGGCGACGGACTATGTGGCGCCCGCGCAGAACCTCACGCTGGTCGACCGCGATACCATCGCGATGAAGACCATCGGCGCCATGCCGCGCCGCGATGCCAATCACCAAAGCGAAGGGCGCATGCCCAGCCCCGGCTGGATCGCCGCCAATCGCTGGGACGGGATGCTGCCCTATACCGCGAACCCCGAATTTATCGCCCCCGCAGGCGGCATCCTTGGCAATACCAACAACAAAACGGTCGACCGCCCCTTCCCCAACCACGTCTCCTTTGTCTGGGGCGACACGCAGCGGGTGCAGCGCTGGCAGCGGCTGATGCAGAACCGCGAGGTGCACACCCGCGACAGTTTCATCGAAGCGCAGCTTGATACCGTCAGCCCCACGGCCCGGTCGCTGCTGCCGCTCATCGGCGCCGAGCTGTGGTTCACCGGAGAGGCCGCCCCCGACGGCACGCCGGAGCGCCAGCGCCAGCGCGCGCTCGACCTGCTCGCCGGTTGGTCGGGTGAGATGAACGAACACCTGCCCGAGCCGCTGATCTATGCCGCGTGGATCCGTGCGCTGCAGGACCGGCTGATCCGCGACGAATTGGGACCGCTGGCCGAGGAGTTCACCCATATCCAGCCGCTCTTCATCGAACGGGCCTTTCGCGATGTGCAGGGGGCCGCGAAATGGTGCGACGTGCGCCAATCCGCACCGGTGGAGACCTGCCACGACATGGCGCGGCTGGCGCTCGACGATGCGCTTTTGTGGATCAACGAGACATGGGGCACGCAGCTTGAATCCCTCCGCTGGGGCGACGCGCATCAGGCGACCCATGATCACCCCGTGCTGGGCGACGTGCCGCTTTTGCGCTACTTCGTGAACATCCGGCAGTCGACCTCGGGCGGGGACAACACCCTGCAACGCGGGCTGACACGCGGCACCGGCAAAGACCCCTTCTTTAACGTGCACGGCGCGGGCTATCGCGGCGTTTACGATTTTGCCGATCCCGACAGTTCGGTCTTTGTCACCTCCACCGGGCAATCGGGGCATTTCCTGTCGCGGCATTACGATGATATGGCGCAACTCTGGCGGCGGGGCGAATATATCCCAATGTCGCTGGACGCCGAACTGGCCCGCGCCGCCGCCGTGGGCGTGACCCGATTGGAGCCTGCCCAATGACCGCCCGCGTGATCTTGCTGAACAAACCCTATGGTGTGCTGTCGCAATTCACCGACAAGGGCACCGAAGGCAGCACACGGCCCACCCTCTCGGCCTATGTCGATGAAAAGGGTTTTTATCCCGCAGGGCGGCTCGACCGCGACAGCGAAGGACTTTTGGTGCTGACCGACCACGGCCCGCTGCAGGCCCGCATCGCGCATCCGAAATACAAACGGCCCAAAAGCTATTTGGTGCAGGTCGAAGGCACGCCGGATGCCGCGGCGCTCGACGCGCTGCGCAAGGGTGTCGAACTGAAGGACGGTCTGACGAAACCCGCCCAAGTGGATCAGATCGACGCGCCCGAGCCGCTTTGGCCCCGCGACCCGCCGGTGCGCTTTCGCAAGACGGTCCCCGATGCTTGGTTGCGCATCACCATCCGTGAGGGGCGCAACCGGCAAGTGCGGCGCATGACGGCCCATGTCGGCCTGCCCACCCTGCGGCTGATCCGCGAAAGCGTGGGCGACTGGACGCTGGCCGGGCTGCAACCCGGCGCATGGCGCTGGTCGACCGAAACGGGCCGTTAGGTAAAGGCGCGGGTGATCGCCACCCCCGCCGTCGCCGCCGTCCCAGTCAGGACCGAGCCCCAAGTGAAGTCGCGCGCGACCATGGCCCATGTCCAATCCTTGAGCGTCGCCAGATTGGTGAACTCATAGGTGCCATAGCCCATCGCCCCGATCAGCAGCGCATTGCCAAAGACCCAGAGCAGCGAATGATCCTGCACCATCGCGGGCCAAGACACGAACCACAGCACCACGGCCACGAAGAAGGCGTAGAAGATCAGCGCCGGGGCCATGCGGAATTCATCCAACAGCCAGTTGCCGATATCACGCTCGAACGCAGGTTTGATGAGGTAGGTCAGCCCGAGATAGTCCAGCCCGAGGAAGATGACGACGGTTGAGATATAGAGGATGACGAGGGTCATGTTGCGCGCTCCGTTTTTGGTCATAGGACCATATGCAGCGCGGGGCGCGGAATTCGAGTGATTTACGAGGAATATCGCACAGGCGCCGCCCCCCGCTGATGCCTAAGGGCACGACCGCCGCATCAAAACCTCGTCAAAGTAAACGCCATCCACCAAAAGCGCTTCTCTATCTACGGCCCATGGGGTGAACCCCATCCTCTTGTAGAGATGCAGCGCGGCTTGGTTCGTGGAAACGACAGATAGGCGGATCGAGGTGCAGGCGTCATCAGTCTGCCCCATAGCCGCCTCCATCAGAGCCCGCGCCAGCCCGCCTCCGCGCGCTTCAGGTCGAACATACATACCCCAGATTGTCGCGATATGCCGGGTCTTCGGCGTCTGAGACTGCGCAAGACCAACGACGCCCTCAAGACGGTCGGCATCACTGAAGCCACCGAAAACACAACCTGCCGCCAGCCGCTTTGCCACATCGGCAACTGACAGGCGGGATTCCTCTTCAAAGGACGCGCCAAAGGCTTCGGGGCATGCGCGTAGTCCTTCGAGCCTGAGCGCATGAAACCCGGCGGCATCACTGGCGTGGAGCTTTCGAATCTGCATCTTCACTGATCCACCCGGCCCTACAGCACCTGCGCTCAACCCGTCAAAGTTGCTTGAATTCCGCCTCTTGCCGCGCGGACCAGCGCACGGTGATCTCGAACCCGTCGTCGGTCTGGCGCTCGCCCTCGACTACGTCCTGCGCGAACAGCCAGGCGCGTTTCTTGCCGTCGGCGAAACCGAGGGTCAGCACAGCCTCGCGCACGGCACCCTGCAGCGCCTCGGCGATGGTTTCTTGCAGCGTCTCCAGCCCCTCGCCCGTGATGGCCGAGATCGCCAGCACATCATCGTTGCGCGCGGCACGGGCGCGCATGGCCTCGGCCCGGTCTTCGGGCAGCAGGTCGAGCTTGTTCCATACCTCGAAACTGCGGGTCTCTTTCGGCACGCCGAGAGAGGCGAGAATATCGCGCACGTTCTGCGCCTGCTCCTCGGTCTCGGCGTGAGAGACATCGCGCACATGGCAGATGATATCGGCGGCCAAAACCTCTTCCAGCGTGGCGCGGAAGGCGGCGACGAGTTCCGTGGGCAGATCGCTGATGAAACCCACCGTGTCGCTGAGAATGATCTCAGGCCCGTCGGGCAGCACGAGGCTGCGCATGGTCGGGTCGAGCGTGGCAAAGAGCATGTCTTTGGCCATGACCTCGGCCCCGGTCAAGCGGTTGAAAAGCGTGGATTTCCCGGCGTTGGTATAGCCCACCAGCGCAACGATCGGGAACGGCACCTTGGCCCGTGCGGCACGGTGCAACGCGCGGGTTTTCACGACCTTTTCCAATTGGCGGCGCAATCGTACCAATTGGTCGTCGATGGCACGGCGGTCCGCCTCGATCTGAGTCTCGCCCGGACCACCGACAAAGCCCAAACCGCCGCGCTGCCGCTCAAGGTGGGTCCATGCGCGGACAAGCCGCGTACGCTGATAGTTCAGCGCGGCCATCTCAACCTGAAGCACCCCTTCGCGGGTCGCCGCACGGTCGCTGAAGATTTCGAGAATCAGCCCGGTCCGGTCGAGCAGTTTGACCCCCCAAGCCTTCTCAAGATTGCGCTGCTGCACCGGGGTCACGGGGCCATCGACCAGCACGAGGTCGACCTCTGCCCCCTTCATGCGCTGCTCAAGCTCTTCGATCTTGCCCTTGCCGAAAAGCATACCCGCATGCACCGCGCGCAGGGGCACCACTTCGGAGCCGACGACCTGCAACTCGGGCAGCGCCTCGGCCAATGCCACGGCTTCGGCCAGCGCGGGCTCTGGCGCGCGCCGGTCGTTGTCGGACTTGATATCAGGATGCAGCACCCAAGCGCGCGTTACGCGGGGCCCATCGCTGTTGTCGATCTGAAATGCTGGACGGCTCAAGAAGCGTCTTCGCCCTCATATAGGCTGATCGGCTGGCTTGGCATGATGGTCGAAATCGCATGTTTGTACACAAGTTGCGATTGACCGTCGCGGCGCAGCAGAACGCAGAAGTTGTCAAACCAGGTGATCACACCCTGCAATTTGACGCCATTGATCAGGAAAATTGTCACCGGTACTTTGGTCTTGCGAACGTGGTTAAGGAACGCATCCTGAAGGTTCTGTCTGTCTGACGCCATCGTAGTCTCGCCTTTTGTTCTTGCTGGCGTCCGCGTACCGGACCCCCCCATTGCTTCAAGTATGGAGTGCGAAAGCGTGAGTTTCCAGCCCCAATATCAGAGGACTAGAGCGGTTCTAGCGCTAAACGTGTCAAGCGCGCCACAAATTCGGGGTCATCAGCGCAATAATCGCCAAGGTTTCGAGCCGCCCCAGCACCATCGCGCCGCTGAGGATGACTTTGGCCGCCAATCCCAGTTCGATCAGGTGAATGGGCTTGTCGGCGGCATGTTCGATCAGCGGCCCGGTGGTGGAAAGCGTTGCCACCGACATGACCACCGCCGCATCGAAGGACGCGCCGGTCAGGGTCAGCAGCAGGGTCACCCCCGCCAGCGACATGGCAAAGAGCATAAAGAAGATCCAAGCGATGAAAGCCCCGTTGCTTTGCAAACGCCGCCCGGCCGCCCCCGCCCCGCTGACGGAGTTTGGATAGACCAGCCGGTCCATCTCGCGCACGCCGTTTTGGTAAAGCGCAAAGACCCGCAGCAGTTTCACCCCGCCCGCCGTGGTGGCCACCCCGCCGCCGATCAACGCAAGCCCCATGAGCACCAGCCCCGGCGTGCGCAGCCCCGACCAATTCTGCGCATCGGCCCAATGCTCAGAGACGAAACCGGTGGTCGACAGGAAGGACAGCACCGTGAACAGCCCGCCCCAAAGCGCGTGCAAGGCGCGGGTGCCGTCGACCTCGACCTCCACCTCAAAAGCGCCAATCCAATGGCGCGCGAACAGCAGCAGCGGCACACCGATCACCACCAAAAGCCCGATGCGAAACTCAGGATCGGTCATCAGCCCGCCTTGGGTTGCGGTGACGGTATCCTTGGAAAAGGTCAGCCGCGACAGGGCGAAAAGCATGAAGAGCATCATCACCGCCTCGCCCGTCACGCCGACCTGCGCCTCAGCCACACCGCCGATGGGCGAGATGCCCGAGGTCGCCATGACCGACATGGCATGGCAAAGCGCCACCAAGGCCGTCTCTCCCCCGATGACGAGCAAGAGCCACAGCAGAAGTGTCAGCCCGAAGTAGATCGGCAGCAGCGCCTGCGTGGTGCGCAGCAGCCGTTGGCGCGGGGTGATCCGGCCCATCCGTGTGTTGATCCGGTCGTCGGGCCGCCCCGGCTCAGCCTGCGCCGTGACCTCAAAGCCTCCCAAATGCAGCGGGGCAAGGATGGCCGAGGCCGTGACCCACATCAGCAGCCCGCCCATCCAGCCAACCTGCGCGCGCCACAGATGCAGCGTGTCGCTCAGCCGTTCGGGGTTGAACATGGTGGCACCGGTGGTGGTCAGGGCGCTGACCATCTCGAAATAGACATTCACGAAACGCGTCGTCGGCAGTGCCTCAAGAAAAGGCACCGCGAAGAAGACCGGCAGCAACACAAAGGCCGAGAGCAGCGACAAAAGCGGCCCAAGCGCCCCGTCCAAAGGTTTACGCCCGGCATGGGCGATGGCGATCAGCGTGAAGGCCACAAGCCCCAGAAGCCCCGCATAGAGAAAGGCGCGACTGGCCAGATGATCGTTCATCACCAACCCATGGATCGACGGCAGGATCATCGACAATGCGGAGACGCCGAACAACTGCAAGAACAGCGGCAGCTGGACGATCTCCCGGCGGATGCCGGTCGGACCTATGCGGGTCGGTTGCGTCACAAAGGCGCTCCTGCGCTTAGAAAAAGTCGATCGAGACCTGCAAAAGCTGTTCGACCCGCGGCACATCCTCAGCCAGAGCGAAGAGCGCGACCACGTCGCCTTCGTCGATCCGCGTGCTGCCCAGGGGCCGAATGACCTTGCCTTCTTTGCGCAGCATGCCGATCAAAACACCTTCGGGGAAGTCGATTTCCGAGACTTTCTTGCCCGCGAGGGGCGAGGTCGACAGCACTTCGGCCTCAATCACCTCGGCCTCGGCGTCACCGATGGAATAGACCGCCCGCACCCGGCCATGGCGGATGTGACGCAGGATCGAACTCACGGTCGTGGCGCGCGGGTTGATATAGGCGTCGATGCCAAGGTGGGTCATCAGCGGCACCAGCGTGGGATCGTTGATCAGCGCGATGACATAGGGGCAGCCCTCGGCCTTGGCGCGGACGCAAGACAGCATGTTGGTCTTATCGTCGTCGGTCACCGCCAGCATCGCATCGGCGCGGCTGATGCCCGCCTCGGCCAGCAGCGCCGCATCCAGCCCGTCGCCATTGAGCACGATTGTTCGTTCCAACCCTTCGGCAGCGCGCTCGGCGCATTTGCGGTTCTTCTCAATCATCTTGGTCCGCACGCGCAGAGGCCCGCTTTCCAGATGCTGCGCCACGGTTAGGCCGACATTGCCGCCGCCCACGAGCACGACACGCTCTTGCTTGGTGGTTTGCTTGCCGAAAATCTCCATCGTGCGGGCGATGTCGTCGTGATGCGAGAAGACATAGCAATCATCCCCGACGAAAAGCTGGTCCTTCGCCTCGGGCGCGAATAGCGTGCCATCGCGGCGCACGCCCACAACCACGGCGCGCAGGGTTGAGAAGAGATCGGTCAGCTGCCGCAACGGCGTGTTCACCACCGGGCAATCGCTGTCGATCGAAATCCCCAGAAGCTGCGCCTGCCCCTCCATGAAAATCTCGGTATCGAAAGCGGCGGGCGCGCTGAGCCGTTGAAGCGCGGCGGTCGCGACCTCCTTCTCGGGTGAGATCACCACGTCGATCGGCATGTGATCGCGGCGGTAGAGGTCGGAGTAGATCGCATCGAGATAGGACTGGCTGCGCAGCCGCGCGATCTTGCGGTTGATGCCGAAGACCGAATGCGCCACCTGACAGGTCACCATATTGACCTCATCGGAATGGGTCGCGGCGATGATCATCTCGGCGTCCCGCGCGCCTGCACGGTCCAGCACGTCAGGGTAGCTCGCGAAACCGGCGATGCCCTGCACATCCAGCGTATCGGTGGCGCGGCGGATCAATTCGGCATTGCTGTCGACCACGGTCACATCGTTGCGCTCTCCGCTGAGGTGACGGGCAATCTGCCAACCCACCTGCCCTGCGCCGCAAATGATGATTTTCATGAAGGCTTCCTTACCCTGAGCAAAGATCGTGTGAGGGTTGTCTTGGGTCGGTTAGAGGGCATGACAGATGGGTTGGCAAGGGTCAAATCAATTGTCTTTACCCCGCAACGGCGGCATGATGGGGCCATGAAACCGATATCTCCCCGCCCCTCCCGCGCCGCTTTCGCCCTGACCTTTGTCGGCTTGGCGGCGGCGGCCTGTGCGCCGCTCAACACCTATTACAAACCGGGCGCGAGTGTCGCGCAGGTCAATCGCACCACCACCGCTTGCGAGGTTCAGGCCCTGCGCGACGTGCCGATCTCGACGCAAATCCGCCGCGAACCGCCACGCTATGTGCCCGCGCGCCGCCACTGCGATGCCGATAACAATTGCACCACGCGGGGCGGTTTTTACGTGCCGGGGGAATTGGTGACCTTTGACCCGAACGAAGACCTGCGCAACCGGGTCGAGGCGCAATGTATGGCCGACAAAGGTTTCGCGCCCGTGTCGATCCCCGCCTGCCCCCGCAATGTGGCCCGCGCCGCACCGACACGCGCGACGACCACGCTGCCCGCGCTCAACCCCAAGTCCTGCGTGATCCGCAACAGTGATGGGTCGTTCCAGATCGTCACCCAAGGGTGACGCAGAAGCGCGCGGAGCAGCCCCCGCGCGCAACCGGCGGGGTTTAACCCGCCGCTTCGACTTCCTCGTCCACATGGGCCACGCGCACGCCCGCTTTGGCCGAGGTCACGACGCCAAGCGATTTCAGCTTGCGGTGTAGGGCGCTGCGCTCCATCCCCACGAAATTCGCGGTGCGGCTGATGTTGCCGCCGAAACGGTTTATCTGGGTCAGCAGATATTCCCGCTCAAACGCCTCGCGCGCTTCGCGCAGCGGCAGCGTCGCCAAGGCGCCTGAAAGCACCACGCGCCCCTCATCGCTGCCATTCTCTTCTTCGCCCGGCAGTTCCCGCGCTTCGATCGGGCCGGTGCCGTCGCCAAGGATCAGCACCCGTTCGACAAGGTTCTTGAGCTGGCGCACGTTGCCGGGCCAGACCATCGTCTGCATCAGCGCCACGGCGTCTTCGGTCAACGCGCGTTGCGGCAACCCTTGGGAGGCGTTGAATTCGGCGATGAAATGTTCGGCCAGCAGCGGGATATCCTCGCGGCGCTCTTCAAGCGAGGGCACGGCGATCGGCACGACGTTGAGACGGTGATAGAGTTCCTGCCGGAAAGTATCTGCCTTGATCGCCTGATCAAGGTCGCGGTTCGTCGAAGAGATCACCCGCAGATCGACCCGGACCTTATCCGTCCCGCCAACGCGGGTGAATTGTTGATCGACCAGCACCCGCAGGATCTTGCACTGGGTGCCAAGCGGCATGTCGGCGACCTCATCGAAATAGATCACCCCGCCGTGGGCCTGTTCCAGCAACCCCGGCTCGACCCCGCGGTCCGGCGTCTCGCGGCCAAAGAGCACCTCTTCCATCCGGTCGGGCGCCACCCCGGCGCAGTTGACGGTGACGAAGGGTGCGGAGGCGCGGGCGGAATGGGCGTGAATATAGCGGGCAGCCACTTCCTTGCCCGATCCGGCGGGGCCAGTCAGCATCACGCGGCCATTGGATTTGGTCACCTTGTCAAGCTGCCCCAGCAGAGCGCGATAAGGCGCGGAGGTGCCGATCATCTCGGAGGTCGCCACATCGCGGCGCTTTAGGTTCTGGTTCTCCCGGCGCAGGCGCGAGGTTTCCATCGCGCGGCGGATCACCACCAGCAACTGGTCGATGTTGAACGGCTTTTCGATAAAATCGTAAGCCCCCTGTTTGATCGCCGCCACGGCAATCTCGATATTTCCATGGCCCGAGATGATCACCACCGGCACATCCGGGTTGTCGCGCTTGACCGTCTTGAGGATGTCGATCCCGTCCATGCGGCTGTCTTTCAACCAGATATCGAGGATGATCAGCGCCGGTGCCTCGGTGTTGATCTCGGCCATCGTCTCATCCGAATTGCTGGCCAAGCGCGTGGCGAAACCCTCATCCTCAAGGATGTCCGAGATCAGCTCACGGATGTCGCGTTCGTCGTCTACAATCAGAATGTCACTCATCTGCCTTATCCCCTTGGTCTGTCGTTGCGTCGATGGCCAAGGGCAGCGAAATGACTGCCATGGCACCGTGATGGTCTTGCCCGTCGAATGCGGGCGCGGTTTCGAGCGTCAGTCTGCCGCCGTGTTCCTCGATAATCTTTTTGACGATCGGCAGGCCCAGCCCCGTGCCTTCGCTGCGCGTGGTCACATAGGGCTCGAACAGCCGCGCGCGGTCCTCGGGCAGTCCGATGCCATTGTCGGCGATGGTCAGCCGCAAAAGCCGGTTCTCGGGCGTCAGCGCCACGCGGATTTGTGGCTCATGCCCTTCGGGCGCACCCTCTTTCTTCAGGCTTTCAATGGCTTCGCCCGCGTTCTTGATCAGATTGGTCAGCGCCTGCGAAATCATCGTGCCGTCGATATTGGCCATCACCGGCTCTGCGGGAAGGTCGAGTTTGATCGCCACGTCTTCCTGCCGGCTTTGCTGAAGCAACACCGCGTCGCGCAGCAACTGCCGGATGTCCTGACGGCTGGTTTCCGGCTCGGGCATCCGCGCGAATTTCGAAAATTCGTCGACGATGCGGCGCAGATCGCCGGTCTGGCGGATGATCACGCCGGTCATCTGCTCCAACGCGTCGTCATCCCCCTCGGCCATTTTGGGGCCGAACTTGCGGCGAATGCGCTCGGCACTTAACTGGATGGGCGTCAGCGGGTTCTTGATCTCATGGGCAATCCGCCGCGCCACGTCGCCCCAAGCGGCCATGCGCTGCGCCGAGACCAGATCGGTCACATCGTCAAAGGCCACCACATAGCCCTCAAGATCGCCATCCTTGGACCGGCGGGTCGCCATGCGGACCAAGAGGTTCTCCATCGCCCCTTGGCGCGAGACCTTGACCTCGGCCTGCGCCACCTCGTCCGAGGCGGCCTTGACCGTTTCGAACAGCGGGCCAAACTCCGGCACCGCAAGGGTCAGCGGCAGGCTTTGCTGATCTTCGGACCAATCCAGCAGACGCATGGCCGAGCGGTTGACGAAGGTCACGCGCCCCTCGGGGTCCAGCCCCACCACGCCGGAGGTCACCGAGCTTAGCACAGAATCGAAGAGACGGCGGCGGCGTTCGATCTGGTCAGTATTCTCTAACAGCGTCTCGCGCTGGCCCTTCAACTGCCGGGTCATCTGGTTGAAATAACGGCCCAGCATGGCGATCTCGTCATCGCCCTCTTCCTCGCGGACCTGCACGTTCAAATCACCCGCGCCCACCTGCTGCGCGGCCCCCGTGAGCCGCCCAACCGGGCCGGAAAGCCGCTCGGCAAACCACAGGCCCAGCCAAACGGCGGCCAGAATGAGGATCACCGCAAAGCCAAGATAGACCAGCGCGAATTCAAACAGCAGCCGCCCGCGTTCGGATTCAAGCTGTTGGTAGAGGCGCACCGTTTCCTTGGTCTCATCCAGCAGGGCCAGAATCTCACCGTCCACCGCGCGGGAGACATAGAGGAAACGATCGACATAGGCGTCCATCGGCACCAGCGCGCGGAATTCGTTGTTGGGCCAGTCTTCGATGACGAGAAGCCCCTCGTCACTGGCGGTTTCAAGCTGTGCCTCGGTGGGCGCTTCGAAATCAAAGAGATAGGACCGATCCCCCCGCGCGCGGATCTGCGCGGTGCTGTCGATCAGAAAGGCTTCGCGCAGGCCCCGTTGGATTTGCCGCTGGCCCTCGCCCAAAAGCTCACTGTCGCTCAGGTTAATGCCCTGTGCCCGGGCGCTGTCGATGCTGCGGGCAAGGGTCTGCGCGTCCAAGATCAGCGCCTCGCGCTGCTCGGCCTCGTAAGCCTCCGCCGCTGCCAAAGACGAGCCGACCACGCCACTGACCCGGTCGGAAAACCAGCCTTCAAGCCCGACATTCACCGTGAGCCCCGCGAAAATCGCCACGGTAACAGTCGGGATCAGCGCCATCAGCGCAAAGACCCCCGTCAACCGCAGGTGCAACCGCGACCCCGCCGATTTGGCGCGCCGCGCCGAGATCAGCCGCCCGACTTGGATAAGCACCAGCGCCGCCACCAGCAGCACATAGACCAGATCGGTTAAGAGAATGAGCCGCAGGTTAAGCGTATCCGCCCCCTGCCCCAAAGGCCCAAGTGCCAGATAGGTCGCAAGCGCCAAAACCGGCCCCAGCACCACCAGCCCAAAGGTAGACCAATTGCGCAGCCGTTTGACCCGCCTGAGACGCCCCAACCGCTCGAGCTTGAACCTGCGTGACCGGGTTGCCACCCGCATACCTCACCGATGTTGTGATGCATCGCTGCATCAACCGCCATATTATGTGGTCCTGAACGGGGGAGTTCCCCGATGGCCACTGTTATGTGGCTCTTTTACATCATCTTACGGCCCCGTGTCACCTCAATATCGAGGTCGGTGATCTTCTTGCGCAAAGTATTTCGGTTAATTCCCAGCAAAGCGGCACATTTCGCCTGGTTCCCCGCCGTCGCGGCAAGGGCGATTTCGATCATCGGCAGTTCAACCTCACGCAGAATCCGCGCGTAGAGGCCCGGAGGCGGCAGCATGGAGCCGTGCAGATCGAAGTAGCGTTGCAAATGCCGCTCGACCGAGGCGCCCAGCCGTTCGGTATCGGCCTCGGTCTGCATCGGTGCCGGACCGCTTTGCGCGCCCAGCAGTTGCTCAGCCTCGCTCGCCGTGATCTCGGCCGCTTGGCTGGCCAGCGCGAGTTGCCGCATCGCATGTTCCAACTGGCGCACATTGCCGGGCCATGGGAATTTCAGCAAGATCTGCGCGGCCTTGTCCGACAGCTTGCGCGGCGAGGCAGGGCCGGGATTGGCGCGGGCCAGAAAATGGTCCGCCAGAAGCGGGATGTCTTCGACCCGATCTCGCAGGGCGGGCACTTCGAGGGTCGCCCCCGACAGACGGTAATAGAGATCGCGGCGCAGCTTGCCCTCTTGCATCGCGGCATCCAGATCGCTTTGACTGGTGGCCATGAAACGCGGCGCGTCATCGCCCGGCGCGTCCATCATCCGCACCAGACGGGATTGGATATCCTGCGGGAAATCCGCGATCTCGTCGATCATCAGTGTGCCCCCACCGACCCGCGCCAGCACCCGCGAGGGGCCTTCGATATCGGCAAGATCTGCATCCGTCACGGTCACGAACGGCAGGCTGCGCCGATCAGAGAAGTCGTGAATCGCCCGCGCAATCAGTGACTTGCCCGAACCGCTCTCGCCCCAGATCAGCACCGGCAGATCGGTGTTCATCACCCGCGCCACGGTGCGGTAGAGCGCCTGCATGACCGGGGTGCGGCCAATCATCGGCAGATCATCACGCTCTGCGTCGATCTCAGCACTGTCATCGGCGGCGGCTTTGCGGCTGAGCGTCGTGCGCTGCTCCAAGGCACGCGCCGTGCGTTTCATCAGGTCCGGCAGGTCGAAGGGTTTGGGCAGATAGTCAAAGGCTTCGGCCTCTGCCGCCTTGATCGCCGTCATGATCGTGTTCTGCGCCGAGATCACGATCACCGGCAGGCCGGGACGGTCTTGCGCGATTTTCGGCAGCATTTCCAATCCGTTGCCATCGGGCATGACCACGTCGGAGATCACCGCGTCGCCCTTGCCCTCGCTGACCCATCGCATCAGGGTGGTCAGGCTTGAAGTGGCATGCACCTTGCAGCCCGCGCGGGTCAGCGCTTGGGTCAGAACGGTGCGGATCGTGCGGTCGTCATCGGCGACGAGGATGGTGCCATCCATGTCAATTCTCCTTGAGGGCAGCGGCGCCTGCGCGCGGCAGCGAAATGCGGAATGCGGTTCGACCGGGGGCGGAACTGACGGAAATCCAGCCACCATGGTCTGAGATGATCTTGCTCACCAAGGCGAGGCCCAGCCCGGTGCCATTCTCCCGGCCCGAGACGAAGGGATCGAAAACATCGGCGCGGATATGATCCGGCAGGCCGGGGCCATCGTCGATCACTTCGATCTGGAGGGGCAGTGACTGGCCATCCCCATCGGCGCGGCGCAGTTGGAAGCCATGTTCATAGAAACTGCGCAGCCGGATGGTGCCCCCTGCCTCGCCCGCAGCCTCCGCCGCATTGCGGATGAGGTTGAGCAAGACCTGCAAAAGCTGATCCTTGTCGCCAAGCGCGGGCGGTAGTGAGGGGTCATAATCTTCGGTGATTTTCATGTGCGAGCCGAAGCCCAGCAAGGCCGACCGGCGGGCGCGGTCCAACACGTCATGCAGGTTCACGGGCTTGCGCTCAGGCGCCGTCAAATTTCCGA
Source organism: Sulfitobacter sp. 1A15106 (assembly GCF_043556995.1). Lineage (NCBI taxonomy): Bacteria > Pseudomonadati > Pseudomonadota > Alphaproteobacteria > Rhodobacterales > Roseobacteraceae > Sulfitobacter > Sulfitobacter sp. 1A15106. The sequence continues at coordinate 104,903 of NZ_JBIFFM010000007.1, forward strand.
ATTGCTCGACCTGCTCCAGCAGTTTCACGATACGGCGGCTTTCGGCGACGATCAGATCGGTCAGTTCCAGATCATTCTTGGACAGGTTCATCGACAAAAGCTGCGCCGCGCCGGTGATCCCGGCCAGCGGGTTCTTGATCTCATGGGCCAGCATCTCGGCCATGCCGATGGCGGATTTGGCGGCGGATTTCACGCTGTGATCTTGGGTGATGCGCCCGGCCAATTCGCGCGGCGTGATCATCAAGACCATCTCACCTGCGCCGCCCACCAGCGGGGCGATCTGCAAGCCGCATTGCAAAGGCGCGCGCTGCATCGCGCCCACATCAACGTCATTGACGAAAAGCGGCGTGCCTTGCAGGCGCGCACGGGCGAATGCGGCCTCAAGCGGGTGATCCACCGCGATCAACTGCCAGATCGATTGGCCGATGGTGGCGCGGGCGGAGGCATTGAGGAAGCCTTCGGCTGAGGGGTTCAGATCGACGACCCGGTCATCGGCACCGACGATGAAGGCGGGCACCGGCAGAGAGGTCCAAACCTGCCGCTCCGGGGTCTCGCTTCTCATGCTGCGGCCCGGGGTTGGGCGGTGGCGGCGTCATATTGCATGGCCTCCGCGATGAGTTCGAAAGTGGTTTTCACCTCGCGCGACGTGAGCAGCGCGCGACGCAGATCGGCAGGGGTGGCGCAGTGATCCATATACCAGCCCAGATGTTTGCGCGCGACCTTGGCACCCAGTTCGGTGCCGTAGAAACGCAGCATCTCGTCGTAATGTTCGGCCACCATCTCGGCCATTGCCTGCCCTTGCGGGATCACCGGCATGGGCCGTCCGTGCAGATCATGGGCGATCTGCGCCAGCAGCCATGGCTTCCCTTGCGCACCGCGCCCCACCATCACGCCATCCGCCCCCGACAGCCGCAGCGCCGTGCGCGCGGAGTCACTGTCGATGATGTCGCCATTGGCGATGACGGGAACATTCACGGCCTCTTTCACCGCCCGGATCGCGGCCCAATCGGCGCGGCCCTTGTAGAACTGACAGCGCGTGCGCCCGTGGATGGTGATCATCTGCACGCCCACCTCTTCGGCCCGCTTGGCGATCGGGGCGGCGTTGAGCATATTGTCGTCCCAGCCCAGCCGGGTTTTCAGCGTCACCGGCACCTTGACCGCGCCGACCACCGCTTCGATGAGCCGCAGCGCGTGATCGGGGGTCTTCATCAGTGCCGAGCCCGAGGCACCCTGCGTCACCTTCTTGGCCGGGCAGCCCATGTTAATGTCGATGATCCGCGCGCCCATCGCCTCAACCATGCGGGCGGCTTCGGCCATCGGTTCGGCCTCGCGCCCCGCAAGCTGAACGGAGGTGCCGATGACATCCAGCCCCAGCTCCGCTTTCTCCCGCGTGCCGGGGCGGCGGCTGAGCAATTCTTGGCTGGCGACCATCTCGGACACGACCAATCCGGCCCCGAATCGCGCCACGAGGCTGCGATAGGGCAGATCGGTGATCCCGGCCATCGGGGCGAGGAATACCGGCGGGTCGAATGTCAGCGGGGCGGCGGTCACATGCTTAATCCTTGTGCGGTCCCTTGCTGTGTAGCTCTGCCACGGGGTGACCTCAATAAAACTACCCGGAAAAGCAGCTATGCGCCAAGGCACTGCCCATTTTTTAGGCAGTCACCCCAGATTGCACCCCGTCGCCGCATTGCCTAGACAGGGCCATGTTCGCCAGCTTTTCCGGATTGCCCAAATGAGTATCGCAGCTCTGATCGTTGCCGCAGGACGCGGCAGCCGCGCCGGCGGTCCGCAGCCGAAGCAATGGCAGGCGCTGGCGGGCGCGCGGGTGATCGACCACACGATCGCCGCCTTTCGCGCCCTGCCCCAGATTACTGAGATCGTGCTGGTGCTGAACGCGGACGACATGGATCAGGAAGCGGCATTCACGGCGGATGGCATCACCGTCACCACCGGCGGGGCGGACCGCGCGGCCTCGGTCCAACGCGGGCTTGCGGCGATCCGGCAGGCGACGAAGGTGCTGATCCATGACGCCGCGCGGCCCTGTGTTTCGGCTCAGATCATCTTAGGCGTGATCGACGCGCTTAACCAACATCAAGCCGCCGCGCCGGGGCTGCCGGTGAGTGACGCGCTTTGGCAGGGGCACGAAGGCCGCGTCACCGGCACCCAAGACCGCAGCGCCCTTTTCGCCGCGCAGACACCGCAGGGCTTTGACCTCGCCGCGATCCGTGCGGCGCATGCGTCTTATGACGGCCAAGCGGCGGATGACGTCGAAGTCGCCCGCGCGGCGGGCCTGACCGTTGCCATCACCCAAGGCAGCGCCGATAACCTGAAAATCACCCGGCCCGAGGATTTCGCCCGCGCCGCCCGCATATTGGAGACCCGCATGGACATTCGCACCGGCAACGGATTTGACGTGCACGCTTTCGGCCCCGGAGATCACGTGACCCTCTGCGGCATCGACATCCCACATACCAACGGGCTGGTCGGCCATTCCGACGCCGATGTGGCGCTGCACACGGTAACCGACGCCATTTACGGCGCGCTTGCACGCGGCGACATCGGCCAGCATTTCCCGCCGAGTGATCCGCAGTGGAAAGGCGCGCGCAGCGATATCTTCCTGCGTCACGCCGCAGAACTGGCGCGCGACATGGGCTTCACCCTAACCCACGTCGATTGCACGCTCATTTGCGAGACGCCCAAGATCGGCCCGCATGTGCAGCCGATGCGCGCCGCGATGGCCGAGATGCTGGGGATTGAGATCGACCGCGTTTCGGTCAAAGCCACCACGAGCGAGCGCCTCGGCTTTACCGGGCGGGGCGAAGGCATCGCTTGTATGGCAACGGCAACATTGGTGAAATCATGACCGCAGCACATCTGATCGCGACGCTTCTGGGCGTTGGCCACATCCGCCCCGCGCCGGGCACTTGGGGGTCGCTCATCGCCCTGCCCTATGCTTGGCTTTTGCATGTGTTGGGGGGGTTTCCGCTGCTGGTGATCGGGCTTCTGGTGGCCATTCCCTTGGGCTGGTGGGCCACCGGGCGTTACACCGCAGGCGGCCCGGATCATGACCCCGGAGAGGTCGTGATCGACGAATTGGTTGGCCAGTGGATCGCGCTTTTGCCGCTGTCCTATGCCGCTTGGTCGATGCAAATCCCGATTCTTGCCATGTGGCCCGGTTGGATCGCCGCCTTCGCGCTGTTCCGGCTGTTCGATATCACCAAGCCGCTGATCATCGGCTGGGCCGACCGTTTGGGCGGGCCTTGGGGGGTGATGCTCGACGATATTTTTGCCGGGGTTTTCGCGGCGCTCGGGGTCATGGCGCTGGCCGCCCTTTATCACGGGGTGCTGTAAATGAGCCTCGCCGCGCAACTGTTGGAAAAGGCCCGCAAAACCGGCGCGATGGTCACCTGTGCGGAGAGCTGCACCGGCGGCATGCTCGCCGCCGCGCTGACCGATCTGCCGGGCTCTTCGGCACTGCTGGACCGGGGTTTCGTCACCTATACCAATGCTGCGAAAGTGGCGATGCTGGGGGTGTCGGAGGAGACGCTGACACAATGGGGTGCGGTCTCGGAACAGGTCGCCGAAGAAATGGCGGCAGGCGCACTGGCGCGGTCCGAGGCGCGGATCGCCGTCTCCATCACCGGCATCGCAGGCCCCGGCGGGTCAGAGCACAAGCCCGAGGGCCGCGTCTGTTTCGGCCTTGCCACGGCAGCCGGGGTTCAGACCGAAACGGTGGAGTTCGGCGCGCAGGGCCGTGATGCCGTGCGCTTGGCCGCCCGCGACCATGCGCTCGGCCTTTTGCTGCGAGGCTTCGCGGCGCTTTAACCCTTGGGGCCGTAAAGCTCTTTCGCGCGGTTCTCAAAGGCGCGCACGATGCGTTGCATCGCCTCGTTGAAAACCACCCCGATCACCTTTTGCAGGATCGCGTTGCGAAATTCGAAATCGACAAAAAAATGCACCTGACAGCCTTCGAGATTATCCTCGAAATGCCAGTTTGACTTCATATACTTGAAGGGTCCGTCGAGGTATTCCGTATCGATCTTCTTGGCCTCGGGCCACAGCACGACGCGGCTTGTAAACCGCTCCCGAAAGACCTTGAACGAGATCACCAGATCGGCGTCCATCACCCGATGATCGCCGCGGTCCTCGTCGCTGCGGATGCGCGCGGCGGCGGTCCAAGGCAGGAATTCAGGGTAGCGGCCCACATCGGCGACAAGATCATACATCTGTTGCGCGCTATAGGGCAGTTGGCGGGTCTCTGAGTGCGTAGGCATTGCGTTCCGTAGCGTTGCGGGTTAACCCCCTATTTCACGTCTCAACCCCGCAGATTCAAGGGCAAAACCATGGCACACGGGCCTTATGTCATCGACGAAATGATTTCGGCCAAGGCCATCGCGGCGCGGATCGAAGATCTTTGCCGTGAGATTCACGGTGAATTCAACGGCACCGATAAATTGGTCGTGGTCGGCCTGCTGCGCGGCTCTTTCGTCTTCATTGCCGATCTGGTGCGCGAGTTGGACCTGCCGATCGAAGTCGATTTCCTCGAAGCCTCCAGCTATGGCGACGGCATGGAGAGCAGCCGAGAGGTGCGCATTCTTAAAGACTTGCGCGGTGCCATCGAAGGGCGCGACGTGTTGGTTGTCGAAGATATCGTCGACACTGGCCACACGCTGCATCATGTCACCAACCTGCTGCGCTCGCGTGAGCCTGCGCGGTTGAAATCCATCGCCCTGCTCGACAAACCCACCCGGCGTGAGGTCGACCTCAAGGCGGATTGGACCGGCTTTGAAATCCCCGATGAATTCGTTGTCGGCTATGGCATCGACTTTGCCCAACGCGACCGCAACCTCCCCTTCATCGGGAAAGTCCGCTTTACGTGATGGACCCGCGGTGGCTGCTGCGCATGTCCCAATGGGCGCGCAATCCACCTTCGGGCAAACGGGTGATCTTGGTCTTTTCGATCATCGCCGCGGCCTTGGCCGTGGGGCTTATCGAATGGCTGGGCTATTGGCCTGACTGGGCCACGGCCGAACCTCTCCCCCGCCGGTTCTGACCCTGCGCGCAGCCTTATCCCGCTGATCACATTTTTGTTTTTTGCGACCTGCCCCTGCCATGTTACGCTGCGGCAAGAAAAGGGAGATGACCATGCATTTGACCAAAAGCATTACCGCCATTGGTATCAGCGCCGCCTTGATTGCCACCGCAGGCTTCGCCGCCAGCCATAGTGAGAAAGCCGCCAGTGCGGCGGTGAACGCGCGCCACGCGCAGATGCAACTGATTGCCTATCATACCGGCATTCTGGGCGGCATGGCCAAGGGCGAGACGGAGTATAACGCCGAGACGGCCACCGCCGCCGCGACCAATCTGAACGCCGCTGCCGGTTTCGCCCCGGGCACCCTCTGGCTTGAAGGGACCGAGCAAGGCGCCGTCGAAGGTTCCCGCGCCAAGGCCGAAATCTGGAGCGATTCCAAAGGGTTCAACGACGCCATGATGGCGCTGGAAACCGCCAGCGCGGATATGATCGACGCCGCTGGCACCGATCTGGATGCGCTGAGGGCGGGCATGGGCGCAATCGGCAAGGCTTGCGGCGCTTGCCATGACGATTACCGCGGCCCCAAGAACTGATCCTTGCGACGGGTCATTCCTGTACTGATGGGTTGTGCCGCTCTCGGCGCGGCCCTTGGCTGGGCGCTCACCCGGCCCGATCCGCTTGAGCCATCCTATGGTGCCGGGCTGACACCGGACCCGGAGGCGGGCGCGCTGGTCTTTGCCGCCGGCGGCTGCGTTTCCTGCCACGCCGCGCCCGAAAGTGAAGAGGATGAGAGGCTGGTGCTGGCCGGGGGGCTGCCCTTCGCGAGTGATTTCGGCACCTTCCACGCGCCCAATATCTCCCCCGCCCCAGATCATGGCATCGGCGACTGGACCCTGCCGGAGTTCGCCCGCGCCGTGACGCGCGGCGTCTCGCCCGAGGGGCAGCATTATTACCCCGCCTTTCCATACACCGCCTACCAACACCTCACCCCGCAGGATGTGGTGGACCTCTTCGCCTATATGCAGACCCTGCCTGCCTCGAATACGCCGAGCCTGCCGCATGAGGTGGGGTTCCCCTTTAACATCCGTCGCGGGCTTGGCGCATGGAAGGCGCTGTTTTCACATGATGATTTCGTGATGATCGACGCGCCCGATGCAGAGGTCGAACGCGGGCGCTATCTGGTCGAGGGGCTTGCCCATTGCGGCGAATGCCACACCCCGCGCAATGCCTTGGGCGCGCTTGACCGGGGCGCTTGGCTGACCGGCGCGCCGAATCCTTCGGGCAAGGGGCGTATTCCCGGCATCACACCGGATCAGCTTGATTGGTCAAAGGCCGATCTCGTCGCCTATTTCACCTCCGGCTTCACGCCGGAATACGACAGCGCGGGCGGAGAGATGGCCGAGGTGGTCAGCAACCTCGCGCAGCTCCCCGAGAGTGACCGCGAAGCGATTGCGGCCTACCTCAAGGCCCTGCCCGGCGGTTAACGCCGGGCGCGTCTTTTCGATCAGGCAATACCCAGTTTGCGGTTCCGCGCCTCGCGCAAACGCGCGAAATCGTCACCCGCGTGATAGCTCGACCGGGTCAGCGGCGTGGCCGAGACCATGAGGAAGCCCTTACCGTAGGCCGCCTTTTCGTAAGAGGTGAACTCTTCGGGGGTGACGAACCGGTCCAGCGCGTGGTGCTTGGGCGTCGGCTGTAGATATTGACCGATGGTTAGGAAATCGATGTCGGCAGCGCGCATGTCTTCCATGACCTGAATGACCGCTTGGCGATCTTCGCCCAAGCCCACCATGATGCCCGATTTGGTGAACATCGACGGGTCCAACTCCTTGACCCGCTGAAGCAAGCGGAGGGAGTGGAAGTAGCGCGCGCCGGGACGTACCTCGGGATAGAGGCCCGGCACGGTTTCAAGGTTGTGGTTGAACACATCGGGCCGCGATTCGACAACCTTTTCAAGGGCTTCGGGGCCGCAGCGGATGAAATCCGGTGTCAGGATTTCGATTGTCGTGTCGGGGCTGCGGTGGCGCACGGCGCGGATCGTCTGGGCGAAATGCTCTGCCCCGCCGTCTTCGATATCGTCGCGGTCAACGCTCGTGATGACCACATGGTTCAGCCCCAGTTTGGCGACCGCATCGGCCACGCGGCCCGGCTCGAACACATCCAGCGCCTCGGGCGGCTTGCCGGTGGCGATGTTGCAGAAAGTACAGGCGCGGGTACAGACCTCGCCCATGATCATCATCGTGGCGTGGCCCTGAGACCAGCATTCGCCGACATTGGGGCAGCCCGCCTCTTCGCAGACCGTGGTCAGCTTGTTGTCGCGCATGATGCGCGCGGTCTCGGCATAGCCTTTGCCGCCGGGCGCTTTGACCCTGATCCAGCTCGGTTTTTTCGGCTGGGCGTTGTCAGGCTTGCGCGCCTTTTCGGGGTGGCGCTGTTCGGGTATCTTCAGATCGCGCATCGGGGGCCTCTGATCATTGTGTCGCGCCCTGTTTATCACAGTCCTTAACCCGATGGCCACCTACTGCATACGCCCCCGCGACAAGGCCGCCATGCACAGGCGGCATCGCCCTAGACCGTTGATTTAGAACGTTGATATGTAACTGGAAAATTACAATGCAGTTGCAGCATTGCGAGAGTTGCCGAGGCTTCCTATATGGGCTACCAAGCCACAAAGATTCCAATCCGAGAAAGAGAGACGCGATGAAACCCGGTATCAATGTCCCCAACGTCACCTTCAAGACGCGCGTGCGCGACGAAAGCATCGAAGGGTCCAACCCCTTCCGCTGGGAAGACAAGACCAGCGATGATTTCTTCAAAGGCAAGCGCGTTGTGCTCTTCTCCCTCCCCGGTGCCTTCACCCCGACCTGCAGCACCTACCAGCTGCCCGGATTCGAGAACAATTTCGTCGCTTTCCAAGAGCATGGCATCGACGCGATCTATTGCCTGTCGGTCAACGACAGCTTTGTCATGAACAAGTGGAAAGAGATGCAGGGCGTCCAGAACATCGACGTGATCCCTGACGGTTCGGGCGAATTCACCCGCCGCATGGGCATGCTGGTCGCAAAAGACAACCTCGGCTTCGGCCCGCGCAGCTGGCGCTATGCGGCGATCATCAACGATGGTCAGATCGAAGCATGGTTCGAAGAGCCCGGCATCCGTGACAACCACGACGAAGACCCCTACGGCGTTTCCAGCCCTGAGACCCTGCTGGAATACCTCGAGAACCAGAAGCAAACCGAAGCGGCCTAAGCGCCCTTTGTGTGACCGGATCGGGCCCTTTGGCCCGGTCCTTTTGACACGCTCCCTTTGACCCGGCAGGCCCCACAGCGCCTAGTATTTCGCGCGCAGTTCTCCGGTCAGCCCCTCCCCCACTTCTTTCAGCGTCTCGGCCAATTGCGCCGCCCAACCGCTGCCCGGCGTGCCCGCCCGGCGGACGAGCCCGATTTGCCGCGCAGGCTCCGGCGCGCCGAAACGGTGCAGGCGTAGGCCCGGCGCGGCATCAAGCTCGGTCTTGGCGGCGATTTCGGGCATCAGGGTCATGCCAAACCCCGCCTCCACCAGCCGCGACAGGGTGGCGAGGGAGGAGGCGCCGGTGTGAATGCCCGCCTGCGTGCGGTCGCGCTGGCAAACCTCCAGCGCCTGATCGGTGAGGCAGTGCCCATCCTCCAGCAACATCAGCGGCGTGCGGGCCAAATCGGTCGGGCGGGCGACATCCGCCCCCGCCATCCGGTCGGCGGACCCGGCCAGCAGAAAGCGATCCTCGAAAAGCGGCACCTCGGCGAGGCCCGTTTCGCCAGAGGGCACCGCCATCACCGCCGCATCCAGCGCCCCGGCGCGCAGATCGGCCAGCAATTGATCCGTCTGCGCCTCGCGCACCTCCACGCGAAGCGAGATATCCTGCGCCCGCAGCGCGGCCAGCACGCCGGGCAAGAGATAGGGCGCGACGGTCGGTATCAGGCCAAGATTCAACGTGCCCGCCAGCCCCACCTGCTCCCGCGCCGTGGCCTCCAACAGCTTGGCGCGGCGCAGGATATCCTCGGCGCGGGTCAGCACCTCGCGGCCCAAGGGCGTCAGCACCGAAGCGCGGCTCTGCCGTTCGATCAGCCGCCCGCCGAGCGTTTCCTCCAAAGTGCGGATCTGCACCGAAAGCGCGGGCTGGGAGATATTGCTTGCCTCCGCCGCCCGCCCGAAGTTGCCCAAGGTCGCCAGCGCGCGGAAGTATTCGAGTTGTTTCAGGGTAAGATTCATAACTTTTACCTATCGAAATTTTATAAAACTGCAATTGGAAATTATGGGCAGAATCGATCATCTTCCTGTCAGACAGTAACCGAGGGGAACCCAAGATGAGCAAGCGTCTCACCACCACCGCCGGCGCACCGATGCCGACAAACGACACCAGCAAGACCGCGGGCGCCCGTGGCCCGGTCCTGCTGGACGACTACCAATTGATCGAGAAGCTCGCCCATCAGAACCGCGAGCGTATCCCTGAGCGTGCCGTTCACGCCAAGGGCTGGGGCGCCGAGGGCACCTTCACCGTCACCCATGACATCAGCCAATATAGCTGTGCTGCGATCTTCTCCGAAGTGGGCAAGACCTGCGAGATCATCTCGCGCTGGTCCACCGTGGCGGGCGAGCTTGGCGCCGCCGACAGTGAGCGTGACGTGCGCGGCTTCTCGGTGAAATTCTACACCGAAGAGGGCAACTGGGACGTCGTGGGCAACAACACCCCGATCTTCTTTGTCCGCGATGCCTATAAATTCCCGGATTTCATCCGCACCCAGAAACGCCATCCGCGCACCAACCTGCGCTCGCCCGAGGCGATGTTCGACTTCTGGGCGGCGCAGCCCGAATGTGTGCACCAGGTCACCATCCTGATGTCCGACCGCGGCATTCCGGTGAACCCGATGCATATGCACGGCTACGGCAGCCACACCTATTCGATGTGGAACGCCAAGGGCGAGCGTCATTGGGTGAAGTTCCACTTCCGCTGCCAGCAGGAAATCCGCAACCGCACCAATGAGGATGCGGAAAAGCTGATCGGCTCGACCCGCGAGAACTTCCAAGAGGATCTCTTTAACGCGATCGAGGGCGGCGACTACCCGAAATGGGAGCTGAACATCCAAGTCATGCCCGAGGAAGAGGCCGAGACCTGCGGCTTCAACCCCTTCGACCTGACCAAGGTTTGGCCGCATGCGGATTACCCGCTGATCCCGGTCGGCATGTTGGAGTTCAACCGCAATCCCGACAACTACTTCCAGAGCATTGAGAACGCTGCCTATTCGCCGTCGAACAAAATCCCCGGCATCGGCTTCTCGCCCGATAAGATGTTGCAGGCGCGGGTGTTCTCCTATGCGGATGCGCACCGCTACCGTCTTGGCACGCATTACGAGGCCCTGCCCGTGAACGCGCCCAAGGCCGCGCCGATGCATCACTACCATAAGGACGGCGCGATGCGGTTCTTCCCGCAGCAGACCGGCCACCCGGACGCCTATTACGAGCCGAACCAATACGAAGGCTCTGCCCGCCCCGATCCATCGGTGCAAGAACCACCGCTGCGCATCTCGGGCGATGCGGACCGCTATGTGCAGGAAGAGGCGGATGCCGATTACGTCCAGCCGCGCAAGCTCTATACCGAGGTGTTCGATCAGGCGCAGCGTGACCGTCTGCACGAGAACATGGCCGGTGCCATGGCCCCCTGTTCGCAATCGGTGAAAGAACGCTGGTATGCGGTGCTTGAGAGAGTGCACCCCGACTATGCCGCCGCTGTGCGTGCCGCTTGCGAGAAAGACGAAGTCGCGATTTCGGTCACAGACGAGACGCCGACGAAGGTCGCAGACTAAAACAACGGGGGCGGCCGGGTTCTCATCCTGCCGCCCCTTCTTTACCCGACCAGCATTTACCCGATCATTGGGCCGCCCGGCCCCACGGTTTCATCGTAATGCCGTTTCAGCCGCATGAGTGCGATCCGCAGCACGATCTTGCCCGACCGCGCCGACCAACCGAGGCGTTTTTCGGTGGTCTCCAACCCTTCCAGATAGCAGCAACAGCGCAGCACCACGTCCGACAGGCCGGGGCCGAGGTCGGCCATGGCATCGGCCACCCTCTTGCGCGCCTCCGCCGCGGCCATGGCGCCTGCCCCATCTCGCCCGCCGCTGGGTTTGGCGCCAGGGGTCAGAAAGTGGTCCCAGTTCTGCGTAACTTCACCACCCATCTGCGCCAGTTCGAAATCTTCGCGCAGCCTTTCGCCCGCATGGACCAGCCCCTCGTTCAAGAAGGGCGCGCCGGATTTGTCGCGCCGCCGTGCAAGGGTCGAAAGCGGGCTTTCGGACAGGCAATAGCGGCCACGGCGCGGGGCCGTATCTGCATCTGCGCTCAGGTCTGCGGCGAGCGCGTCGGACCCGCCCAAAAAGGCGGCCTGATCTTCGGCAAAGCCGTCTGCGGCCGCGCCCTGCTCTTCGAGCATCCGCCGCAGCGCCGCGCGCCCCGCGCTGGTGATATGATAGCGTGTCACCCGGCCTGTGCTGCCCGGCGCGATCCAATCTTTCAATGCCATCGCCTGCGCCACGGCGCTGTCCACCACGGCAGTGCGTGCGCCGGGGCCGGTGTCCGTCTCGCGCAAGACGACGGCCTTTTCCATCCCTTCAGCCACGGCAAGGATCGCGCCTGCCTCATGCAGGCGCCGCAGGACGCGCAGCGCCTCGGCGGCGAAAGTGTCTTCGTCAAGTAGGGGGGCGGCGGATTTGGTCATTGTCGCTGTCTTTCCTGCTGGGGGGCCAGCAGTACAATCCAAGGCACGCCGCACCGCCCCGAGCCTGCGCAGGGCGGCATCCACCAGCGGATCGTCGCGCCGTGTCTCGATACGGCGGATTTGGCGCATGATGGTCGAGGCATGACAGCCTGCTTGGCGTGCCAAGGCCCGGATCGGGGCGCCGGTCTCCGTATGTGCGAGGTAATGCAGGGCTCCGTGCGGCACCCATCCCGGCAGGACGGACTGTTGAATTTGGTGATGCGCCTTCAATTGACTGCCACTTCCATTTTGGCGGGTCCCCAAGCTGGGTGAGTTATCCCCAGAGTTATTCACAACCTATGGATGTTTTGGTTACCCGTTTGTTAAAATCGTCGCATTTGGCAATGATTGTTTCCAAAAGGTAAACGCCATCGAAAGGCGCCGTGCGCCGGGAACCCGCAACACGCAACACCCGGAAAGGTTGTGCAACACTTCGCCGATCCGGGGTGATTCACCCCTCAGAAATCGGAGAGTGTGATGCAAGATCTACTGACCATGTTGCAAAGACTTCACCGCCCGCGCCTGCTGATGCGGGCCGCCCGCATCGGGGCCGAGGACTACCGCCGCGGCACCCATTTGCCACGGATACTGGGCTTTGGCATATTGCCTCGCCACGGCACCGCGCTGATCAAACTGATCGAGATCGAGGCCGCGTTGGACACCCAGCGCAAGACGGCGGATGCAAGCTATAGCCTGATCCGCCATGTAGATGTTCTTATCGCCATGGTTGGCGAGGCGCGGTTCTTGAAGGCCGCGATGATGCCCAGCGCCTGAATTGCAATGCGAGGGATCGCCCCCGCCGCAACGCTTTAGCTAAAGCTATCGGGTTCTGCCGCCTTACGGGTCGCGACAAAGGCATCGAGCGCTTCGCGAATGGCTGGATCCAGCGCAGGCTGCTGATAGTCGGCCAGCATCTTTTCGACCCGCGCGGTGGCAAGGCTCTGCGTGTCGCGCGCGCCCTCGTCCGACCAAGTCTCGAAGGGTTTGTAGTCCAACAGATCCGACTTCCAAAAGGCATCGCGGAAATTGCTCTGCGTATGGGCGCAGCCGAGGTAATGCCCCCCCGGCCCCACTTCGCGGATCGCGTCCATGGCCTGCGCGTTCACGTCGATCTCCACCCCACGGGCAAGGTGATGCAACGTGCCCAGTTGATCCGCATCCATGACGAACTTCTCGAAAGAGGATACAAGCCCCCCTTCCAGCCAGCCACAGGCGTGCAGCATGAAGTTCACCCCCGAAAGCAATCCCATGTTCAGACTGTTCGAGGTCTCGTAAGCCGCCTGCGCATCGGGCAGTTTCGAGCCAGTGAAGGACCCAGCGCTGCGGTACGGAAGGTTGAGCCGGCGGGCCAGTTGCCCAGCGCCATAGGTGATATGCGCAGCCTCGGGCGTGCCGAATGTGGGCGCGCCCGAGTTCATGTCGATGGAGGTGACGAAAGCCCCCATGATCACCGGTGCCCCGGGGCGGACAAGCTGGCTATAGGCGATGCCCGCCAGCGTCTCGGCCAAGACCTGTGTCAACGTGCCTGCCACGCTCACCGGAGCCATGGCGCCGCCCACGATGAAGGGTGAGATGATGCAGGCCTGATTGTTCTCGGCATAGACCTTGAGCGCCCCCATCATCACATCGTCGAAGGTCATCGGCGAGTTGATGTTGATGAGCGAGGTCATCACCGTGTTTTCTTGCACGAAGTCCTTGCCGAAGAGGATACCGCACATATCGACGGAATCCTGCGCCCGGCTGGGTTCGGTCACCGATCCCATGAAGGGTTTGTCGCTCAGCGTCATATGGGCATGCAGCATATCAAGGTGACGTTTGTTCACCGGGATATCTGTCGGCTCGCATACCGTCCCTCCCGAGTGATGCAGCCACTTGGACATATAGCCCAGTTTCACGAAATTCTCGAAATCCGCCATCGTGGCATAGCGCCGCCCCCCGGCGGCATCGCGCACGAAGGGCGGGCCATAGACGGGGGCGAGCACAAGGTTCCTCCCCCCGATTACCACATCCCGATCTCGGTTGCGGGCCACTTGGGTGATCGTCGAAGGCGCGGTGGAACAAAGCTTGCGTGCCAGCCCCCGTGGGATGCGCACCCGCTCCCCCTGCACATCGGCCCCGGCCTCACGCCAGAGCGCCAATGCCTCGGGGTTGTCGGGGAAGTTCACGCCGATCTCTTCCAGCACCGCATCGGCGTTCTGTTCGATGATTTCCAGCGCCTCTTCGGTCAGTACTTCGAAGTTCGGGATATTCCGCTCGATATAGCGCGCTGTCTCGAAAGAGACGGCTGTGCGTGCCGCGCGTCTTGCTGCACCACCACCGCCGCGTACCCGTCGTGCTGATTCCGCCATTGCTCTATCCTTCCCGCAAGTCTTGGCCCGTCACTACCCCATTCCCGGCAGGCGCTTCGCGCGGATAACGCCCCCTAGCGGCAAAAAGCGACATCGCGTGCCGTCCCCGCGCCACTTGCGCGAATTAAACGCGGGCGGCACCAGTCTTCGGCCTGCTAGAGACTTGCCAGAGCGCGCGCACGGGCCTAATCACAGCCCCATGACAGATATCACCCATGACCGCCTTCTCATCATCGACTTCGGCAGCCAGGTCACGCAGCTTATCGCGCGTCGCCTGCGGGAGCTGAATGTCTTTTGCGAAATCCACCCGTTCAACACGGTGGACGAAGCCTTCCTCAAGGAATTCGCGCCTAAGGCGGTGATCCTGTCGGGCGGCCCGTCCTCTGTGTTCGCCGAAGGCGCGCCGCGTCCGCCGCAGGCCGTTTTCGAACTGGGTGTGCCGATCCTTGGCATCTGCTATGGCCAGCAAGTCATGATGCATTGCCTTGGCGGACATGTGGAGCGCGGCCATGGCACCGCTGAATTCGGTCGGGCCTTTGTCACCCCCACGGGCCAACAGCTTGATCTGCTCGAAGGCTGGTTTGCCACCGACCGCGAACAGGTCTGGATGAGCCACGGTGATCACGTCAGCAAGATCGCTCCGGGGTTCGAGGTCTATGGCACCTCCCCCAACGCGCCTTTCGCCATTACCGCCGATGTTGAGCGTCACTTCTACGCCGTGCAGTTCCACCCCGAGGTGCACCACACCCCCAACGGCCCGCGTCTGTACGAGAACTTTGTGCGTCTGGCGGGCTTCAAGGGCGACTGGACCATGAGCGCCTACCGTGAGGAAGCCATTGCCGCGATCCGCGAGCAGGTTGGCGACCAGAAGGTGATCTGTGGTCTTTCCGGCGGTGTCGACTCCTCCGTTGCCGCCGTGCTGATCCATGAGGCGATCGGCGACCAGCTGACTTGCGTCTTCGTCGACCACGGCCTGCTGCGCAAGGGTGAGGCCGAAGAGGTCGTCACCATGTTCCGCGATCATTACAACATGCCGCTGATCCATGCCGACGAGCAGGAACTGTTCTTGGGCGAGCTCGACGGTGTCTCCGACCCCGAGACCAAGCGCAAGATCATCGGCAAGCTCTTTATCGACGTATTCCAGAAACACGCCAAGGAAGTGGGCGATGCCACCTTCCTCGCCCAAGGCACGCTCTACCCGGATGTCATTGAAAGCGTCAGCTTCTCCGGTGGGCCTTCGGTGACGATCAAGAGCCACCACAACGTCGGTGGCTTGCCCGAAAAGATGGGCCTGAAACTGGTCGAACCGCTGCGTGAACTCTTCAAAGACGAGGTGCGCGAACTGGGCCGTGAACTGGGCCTGCCGCCGTCCTTCATTGGGCGCCACCCCTTCCCCGGACCGGGTCTTGCGATCCGCTGCCCCGGTGAGATCACCCGCGAGAAGCTCGACATCCTGCGCGAAGCCGATGCGGTCTATATCGACCAGATTCGCCGCCATGGGCTTTATGACGATATCTGGCAGGCCTTCGTGGCGATCCTGCCGGTGCGCACCGTGGGCGTGATGGGCGATGGCCGGACCTATGACTTCGCCTGCGCCCTGCGTGCGGTGACCTCGGTCGATGGGATGACGGCGGATTACTACCCCTTCTCGCATGATTTCCTTGGTGAAACCGCCACACGGATCATCAATGAGGTGCCGGGCATCAACCGCGTGACCTATGACATCACCTCGAAACCTCCGGGCACCATCGAGTGGGAATAAAATGCGGGTGGCCCTGACCGGCCACCTTCGCTGCGCCACCCGGGCCGAGGCGGACCGGGTGCGCGCAGGGCTTGACGCGCATCTGCGTCTCACCCGGGCCGAGCCGGGCTGCCTCAGCTTCGACGTGACCCCGACCGACGATCCCCTTGTCTGGCAGGTGTCGGAGCTTTTCACCGACCGCGCGGCCTTTGAGGCGCATCAGGCCCGTGCCGTAGCATCGGACTGGGCGCGGCTCACCGCCGGGATCGCCCGCGACTATCAGATCACAGAAACCACATGAGCCCCACCTTTCGTGCCGCACTCTGGATGATTGGCTCCATCGGGTCATTCTCCACCATGGCCGTAGCGGGGCGCGAACTCTCGGCGCGGTTCGATACTTTCGA
Organism: Sulfitobacter sp. 1A15106; assembly: GCF_043556995.1. Classification (NCBI taxonomy): domain Bacteria; kingdom Pseudomonadati; phylum Pseudomonadota; class Alphaproteobacteria; order Rhodobacterales; family Roseobacteraceae; genus Sulfitobacter; species Sulfitobacter sp. 1A15106. The sequence continues at coordinate 121,218 of NZ_JBIFFM010000007.1, forward strand.
GGTGATGCTTTACCGCAGCGTGATCGGCGTGATCATCGTGCTATCGCTCGCCGGGGCCACAGGCGCTTGGCGGCAGATCAACACCCGCAACTTCGGTCTGCAACTCCTGCGCAACCTTGCGCATTTCACCGGGCAGAACCTGTGGTTCCTTGCGGTGTCGCTGATCCCGCTGGCGCAGGTCTTCGCGCTTGAGTTCACCTCGCCCCTCTGGGTCATCGTCCTTTCGATCTTTCTGTTGGGCGAACGGCTGACCGCGACACGGGCGCTGGCCGGGGTTATGGGCTTTATCGGCATCCTGATCGTGGCACGGCCCGATATCGGCAACCTAAACACCGGCATTCTGGCGGCGGCGGGCTGTGCCGTCTTCTTTGCCCTGACCAATGTGCTGACCAAACGGCTGACGCGGACCCAAGGGATCACTACGATCCTGTTCTACCTCACCACGCTGCAATTGATCTTTGGCCTGATCTCGGCGGGATACGACGGCGACATCGCCGGACCCACGGTTGAGACGATGCCCTTCCTCCTGCTTGTCGGCGCCTGCGGACTGCTTGCGCATTACTGCCTGACCAATGCGCTAAGCCTCGCCCCTGCAACCGTGGTGGTGCCGATCGATTTTGTCCGCCTTCCGGCCATCGCCGTGGTCGGGATGCTGCTCTATGCCGAAGCGCTGGATATCTGGGTCTTTGTCGGGGCCGCGATCATCTTTGCTGGCAACTACCTCAACATCTGGTTTGAGACCCGCAAAGCACACCCAAGGTAATGTTTGCGCAGATTTCAACCTGACCCAAGGTCAGTGATTGACGCAAACGGCAGCAATCCGCTTAGATCGTTTCTAACCTGTGCCGGGGAGGAACCGCACAGAAGTCTTGGGAGGAAAGCAAATGAAAACCTATTTCTTGGCAATTCCGGCACTGTTGGCATCTACGGCAATCGTTCAAGCTGGCGGCATCGATCGGTCGGGCCAATCCATTAACGCCCTGTTTGAAAGCGGGCGCTATGCCGAATTCAGCTTTGGGCATATCGATCCATCCACCAGTGGTACGTCGACAATGGCGGTGCCGCCGCCATCGCTGTCGAATGTAAGCTCCGGCGATATGACCTCCAGCTATCTCCAGTTTGGCGCAGCCTATAAGGCCGACATCAACGACAAGCTGTCCTATGCGATCATCTACGATCAGCCGTTCGGCGCGGATGTCGATTACCCCACGCCGACCGGCTACTATGCACAAGGTGCTCAAGCGGATCTGGAAAGCCACGCGATAACCGGCCTGCTGCGCTACCGCATGAACGACAACTTCAGCGTTCACGGCGGTCTGCGCGTCCAAACCATCGAAGCGGTCGCCGCGGTGCCTTTCGTCGCCGGCTATACGGTGAACGGCGAGCGCGACACCGGCGTCGGCTATGTTGCGGGTGTCGCCTATGAGCGCCCCGACATCGCCATGCGTGTCGCGCTGACCTATAATTCCAGCATCGACCACGAGGTCGACACGACCGAGTTCGGCGCCGTCATGAGCACTACCGAAATCGAAACCCCGCAGTCGGTGAACCTTGATTTCCAGACCGGCATCGCTGCTGACACATTGCTCTTCGGTGGTATCCGTTGGGTCGATTGGTCCTCCTTCGACATCACGCCGGCCCAGTACCAAGGCGCGACCGGTGGCTCGCTGGTCAGCTACGATGACGACGTTTTCACCTACTCGCTCGGCGTGGGCCGCCGTCTGAACGACAACTGGTCGGTCTCGGCCTCCGTCGGCTATGAGAAGTCCAACGGCGGGTTCGCCTCCAACCTCGGGCCGACCGATGGCAACAAGAGCCTCGCTCTGGCCGCCGTCTATACCCGCGACAACATGAAGATCACCACCGGCGTGCGCTACGTCAACATCGGTGATGCAGAGACGACTTTGAACGGTGCGAATGCATCGGGCGAGAAGACAACGATGCTCTGGCCTTTGGTGTGAAAGTAGGCTTCACCTTCTGATCCACACCAGACCCGTCGCGATTACGCCGCCCGAGACCCTCGGGCGGCGTTTTTTATGCATGCGCATCTTTCGGGTCGTGCCGATCCACGGAACAGCCTAAACCCAAGCCATGATCACACAAAAAACCATCCCCCCGCGCGCTTGGATCGAAATGGGCTTTCTCGCCCTGCTCTGGGGCGCGTCCTTTGTCGCCGTGCGGGTTGCCTTGGATGAGATCGGGCCGCTGACCTCGGTCGCGCATCGGGTGTTCTGGGCGATGCTGGTGCTTTGGGCCGCCGTCGCCACCATGCGCCTGCCACTGCCGCGCGATCCGCGCATCTGGGCGGCCTTCCTGCTGATGGGGCTTTTGAACAATGTGATCCCCTTCTCGCTGATGGCATGGGGGCAGCTGCACATCCCCTCGGGGCTGACCTCGATCCTCAATGCCGCCACCGCGATCTTTGGCGTGCTGGCCGCGGCGATCTTTCTGGCGGATGAGCGGATCACCCCGCGCAAGGCGATAGGCGTCTGCCTTGGCTTCGCGGGTGTCAGCACCGCCATCGGTCTGGAAAATCTCACGAATTTCGACCTCGGCAGCCTTGCACAGCTGGCGGTGCTGGGCGGGGCGATGTCCTATGCCATGGCCGGTGTCTGCGCGCGCAAACTGCTGCCGGGCCAGCCGCCGCAATTGGCCGCCGCCGGGATGCTGACCGGCGCCACGCTCGTCATGTTGCCCGCGGCCTGGATCGTCGAGGGACCGCTGACGCTCGACCTCGCCCCCGCCACCCTCGTCGCCATCGCCTATTACGCGCTTGCCGCGACGGCGCTGGCTTATCTGCTCTATTACCGCGTGCTTGGCATGGCGGGCAGCAGCAACCTGATGTTGGTGACACTGCTGGTCGCCCCCGTGGCGATCCTGCTGGGCGCATGGCTGCGCGATGAGACCCTGCGCCCCGCTGCCTATGGCGGTTTCGCCCTTCTCGCACTTGGGCTTCTGGTGCTCGATGGCCGCATCTGGCGTCTGGTGAAACACTGGGGTAGTCAGGGGAAACGAAGCACTTAACCTTGGTGATACATGCTCTACCCCACGGCTGACGATTGGCGCGCGGCGCCGCGGCGCAAAGTTCTGATCTTCGGCATGTCGGGCTTGGGCAAGACCCATCTCTCCAGCCTGCTGCGCGCCAGCGGGGATTGGTTTCACTACTCCATCGACTACCGCATCGGCACCCGCTACTTGGGCGAACTCATCGCCGACAATGCCAAGGCCGAGGCGATGAAAGTGCCCTTCCTGCGCGATCTGCTGCTCAGCGACAGTATCTACATCGGGTCGAACATCACCTTCGACAATCTATCGCCCGTGGCGACATGGCTGGGCAAACCGGGCGACCCTTCGCGCGGCGGGCTGCCGATGGAGGAATACGCGAAACGGCAAGAGGCTTTCCGCCGGGCCGAGATCAACGCGCTGCAAGACACCGCCTATTTCGCCACCCGTGCCGAAGCGCTCTATGGCTATCCGCATTTCATCTGCGACACCGGTGGCTCGATCTGCGAATGGGTCGACCCCGAAGACCCGAACGACCCGCTCCTGCGGCAATTGGCCGAGGAATGTCTGCTGGTCTGGATCAAGGGCGACGAGGCCCATACCGAGGAACTTATCCGACGCTTTGACAAAGCGCCCAAGCCGATGGCCTATCAGCCCGAATTCCTCGCCCGGGCATGGGCCGATTATCTGGCCGAAAAGAACATTACAGAGGACGCGGTGAACCCCGACGATTTCATCCGCTGGACCTATGCCGCCGCCCTGTCGCACCGCCAACCCCGCTATGAGGCGATGTCGAAATGGGGTGTCACCATCACCCCCGCCGACATCGACGCGCTGAAAGCTCCCGAAGACTTTACCGACCTCATTGCCCGCCACCTGCCCGCGGGCGGTTGAACCCGCCCCGTCCAAGATTATCTGACTGCACTGGCCACCCCTGAAAGACCTGTCTCATGCCCATCAAGATCCCCTCCCGCCTGCCCGCCTTCGACGTTCTGCGCAACGAAGGGGTCATGGTGCTGGACGAGGAACTGGCCTCGCGGCAAGACATCCGCCCCCTGCGCATCGCTCTGCTGAACCTGATGCCCAAGAAAATCCAGACCGAGAACCAGTTTGCCCGGCTGATCGGTGCGACACCCTTGCAGATCGAACTGAGCCTCATCCGCATGTCCGACCACCGGACCCGCAACACCGCCGCCGAACATATGGAAAGCTTCTACCGCCCCTTTGAGGAGATGAAGGCCGAGAAGTTCGACGGGCTGATCATCACCGGCGCACCGATCGAACATCTCGACTTTGACGAGGTGACCTATTGGGACGAGCTGCGCGAGGTGATGGAATGGACCCAGACGAACATCCACTCCACCTTTGGCGTTTGCTGGGGTGGCATGGCGATGATCAACCACTTCCATGGCGTCAAGAAACACATGCTGAGCGAAAAGGCTTTCGGGTGTTTCCGGCACCGCAACCTCGCGCCCGCCTCGCCCTATCTGCGCGGCTTTTCGGATGATTGCACCGTGCCCGTCTCGCGCTGGACCGAGATGCGCCAAGACGAGGTTGACGCCCATCCCGGCCTGACCACCCTTCTGGGCAGTGATGAAGTCGGCCCCTGTCTGATCGAAGACCCCGAGCACCGCGCGCTCTATGTCTTTAACCATTTTGAATACGACCGCGACACGCTTAAGCAAGAGTATGACCGCGATGTCGAGAATGGCGTGCCGATCAACGTGCCCTGCAACTACTACCCCGAGGATGACCCCGCGCGCACGCCCGTGAACCGCTGGCGCAGCCATGCGCATCTGCTTTATGGCAATTGGATCAACGAGATATACCAAACCACCCCCTTTGATATGAATGAGATCGGCCATTAAACTGCTGCTTGCCCTCCTCCTCGGGCTGGCGCTGCTTACCGCGCTCGTCCAATGGCGCGCCGCGCGGCATGAGGCGCGGGCCGAGGCGAGCCATCCGCCCGAGGGTGAGATCATCACGGTGGACGGCCTGCCGGTCCACGCCAAGATCATCGGCAGCGGGCCCGATCTGGTACTGATCCATGGGGCCAGCGGCAACCTGCGCGATTTCACTTTGGGCTTCGCTGAACGGCTGAGCGACCGCTACCGCGTCATCATGTTCGACCGCCCCGGCATGGGCTATACCGCCCGCCTGCCCGGCGCGCGGGGGCCTTGGAACCCGCGCGGCGAGTCGCCGCAGGAACAGGCCGCACTCTTGCAGAAAGCGGCGGATCACCTGGGCGTCGAAAACCCCATCGTGCTGGGCCATTCCTTTGGCGGAGCCGTGGCGCTGGCTTGGGGGCTGCAACGCCCCGATGAGACCGCAGCGCTGGTGCTGGTCTCTGCCGTGTCGGAGCCTTGGCCCGGCGGTCTCGGCTGGCTCTATAACGTCAGCGCCTCACGGCTTGGCGGGGCGCTCTTTATCCCCGCCGTCACCGCCTTTGTGCCTGACAGCGTGGTGCAAAGCAGCATCGCGGCGATCTTTGCCCCACAGCAAGCGCCCGAAGGCTATGCCGATCACATCGGCACGGGTCTCACCCTGCGCCGCAGCGCCAGCCGCGCCAATGCGCAACAAGTCCACCAGCTTCGCCCCCATGTGGTTGAACTGGCAGCGCAATATGACCGGCTGACCATGCCGGTCGAAATCATTCATGGTGATGCCGATACCATTGTCCCCATGCATATTCACGCCGAGGAACTGATCAAAGACATCCCCAACGGCGCGCTCACCCGCCTGCCCGGCATGGGCCATATGCCTCATCACGCCGACCCGCAGGCCGTGGTCGATGCCATCGACCGCGCCGCCGCCCGTGCCGGTTTGCGTTAATCGCCTTAACATCCCATATTGAAACAAGAACAACCCGCAAGGAGCGCCCATGGACCTGCCCTTTGACGGCGCGATCAGCGCCTTTTACGAGAACGATGCCCCCGAGGACATCCGCCAAGCGATCCAGCGGGCCGACAAGGACGATATCCTTTCGCCCAGCTACCCGCATGATGAACGCCTGTCGCGCAAGACCTATGAGCGCGACTATGACCGTTTGCAGATCGAGATGGTCAAACTGCAATCTTGGGTGCGCGAAACCGGGCAGCGCGTCGTCATGGTTTTTGAGGGCCGCGACGCCGCTGGCAAAGGCGGCACGATCCGCCGTATGCGTGAGAATCTCAGCCCGCGATCTGCGCGGGTGGTGGCCCTGTCGAAACCCACTGAAACCGAGCAGGGCGAGTGGTATTTTCAACGCTATATCAAACACTTGCCCACAGCGGGCGAGATGGTTTTTTATGACCGCTCTTGGTACAATCGCGGGGTGGTGGAAAAGGTCTTTGACTTCTGCACGCCCGAACAGCGCGCCCATTTCTTTGAACAGGTCACCCCGTTTGAGCAGATGCTCGTCGAAGACGGCATTCACCTGATTAAATTTTGGCTCAACGTGGGCCGGGCCGAGCAGTTGCGCCGCATGTTGTCGCGCGAGTCCGATCCGCTGAAACAGTGGAAGCTCAGCCCCATCGACGTCAAAGGTCTGTCGAAATGGGAGGAATATTCCGCCGCCATCGCCGAGACGCTGCTGCGCAGCCATACGGATGAAACCCCGTGGACGGTGATCCGCTCCGACGACAAACGCCGCGCCCGTCTCGCGGCCATGCGCCATCTGCTGCACCGTTTCGACTATCCTCAGAAAGACGCCAAGGCGATCGGCAAGATCGACGATGAAATCTGCGGCGGGCCGGACATCTGGGATGCCTAAGCGCGGTTACCATCACGGCAACCTGCGCCAAGCGCTGATCGACGCGGCGCTTGAGTTGATCGAGCAGCGCGGCCCCACGGGTTTCACCCTTTCCGAGGCGGCCAAACGCGCGGGCGTCACCCCGGCGGCGGTTTATCGCCATTTTGAGGGCCGCGAAGACCTCATCGCCGAGGCCGCGCATCAAGGCTATGATATCTTTGCCGATTTGATGGATTTCGCCTATCAATCCGGCCAGCCCTCGGCCCTGAAAGCCTTCGAGGCCACGGGCCGCGCCTATCTTGCCTTCGCCCGCAAACATCCCGGCCATTACATCGCGATGTTCGAATCCGGCATCTCGGTCAACCGCACGCCGGAGCTGGCCCATGCCGCCAACCGCGCCAATGCGGTGCTGGAACGCGCAGCGACCGACCTCAGCCAACATATCCCGGCGGACAAACGCCCACCAGCTTCGATGTTCTCGGCTCATATCTGGGCGATGAGCCACGGCGTGGTCGAGCTTTTCGCCCGTAACTCCCCCGGTCGCGCTTCGCCCTTCCCGCCCGATGACCTGTTGGAAACCGGGATCGGGATTTATCTCCGTGGCTTGGGGTTGGTCAGCCCGGACGAGTGAAGGCGGCGGCCCTTAGGCCGCCACTTTCATCTCCTGCAAGACATCCGCCGCAATCTCGAACGAGCGCAGGCGCGCTTTATGGTCGTGAATCTGCCCGGTCAAGATCAACTCATCGGGGCGATGCTGCGCAATCAGCGTTTCCAACTGGCGTTTCACCGTCTCAGGACTGCCCACGGCAGAGACGCGCAATGCGTGGTCGACCCCTTGGCGCAAGCCCGCGCCGATCTCGGCATCGATGTCGCGCACCGGGGCTGGAAGCTTGCCGGGGCGGCCAGTACGCAGACGGGCGAAAGCCTGCTGCATGGTGGTCCGCAGATAGGCGCCCTCCTCATCCGTCTCAGCGGCAAAGACGTTTACCGCCAGCATGAAACGCGGTTCGGGGCAGGCTTCGGATGGTTTGAAATCACGGCGATAGATCGCCGTGGCCTCTTCCAAGGCGTCCGGCGCGAAATGCGAGGCAAAGGCATAGGGCAACCCGAAATGCGCCGCCAATTGCGCACCATAGAGCGAGGAGCCGAGGATCCAGATCGGCACATGCGTCCCCTCACCCGGATGGGCGCGGACCGGTGCGCTGGGATCGGGCGCACCCAGATAGGCCATCAACTCGGCCACGTCATCGGGGAATTGATCGCCCGCGCTCATGCCCCGGCGCATGGCGCGCATCACCGCCTGATCCCCGCCCGGCGCGCGGCCCAGCCCCAGATCGATCCGGTCGCCATGAATCGCCGCAAGCGTGCCGAACTGTTCGGCAATGGCCAAGGGCGCATGGTTGGGCAGCATCACCCCACCCGCGCCGACGCGAATCTCTTTCGTGTGATCCGCCACATGCCCGAGCAGAACCGAGGTCGCCGCCGAGGCGATGCCGGGCATATTGTGATGCTCCGCCATCCAAAACCGGTGATAGCCCTTGGCCTCGGCCAGTTGCGCCAGAGCGACGGAATTGGCGATGGCGGTGGTGGTGTCCGACCCTTCGGGCACGGGCGCAAGATCAAGAACTGAATACTGCATGACTGTCTCCTGTGTTGGGGCTGATATAGGCAGGCACAGCCCCGCCCGGAACCACGCCGCCCCAGAAAAACCAACGACTTGGGCGAAATTTCCGTCGATCACAATGTTATGTTCTAACGCATGTCAGATATGCGCAATCGGGCCTTGCCGCCCCCCGGTGAGCGCCCTATCCGAGGGGCCTACACAACCTGACCTCGCCAGTCGCAGACAAGCTATGGTCCAAAACTAGGCAAATGCCATGAATATCAAACATCTTATCGGGTTCGGCCTTACCGCCGGGCTGCTCTCCTCTGCTGCCTATGCGCAGGAAAACGTCACTACCGGTTTCGACCCGGTCATCGAAGACCGCAGCATGACTTCCATGGTTGGCTAGACCGCCGGCGTCTCTGCCGCGACACGGTTCAACACGTCGGATGATTTCGATCACCTCGAAAACGAAGTCGAAGGTTTTGTCGAGCTGACCTACGGCGGCTTCCACACCGGGCTGAGCGCGACTTCGCTTTACCAAGACCCCACCGATGACGTCGAATTCGAAGCAAACTTCGGCTACGGCGCGGACTTCGGTCAGGGCCTGAGCTGGGATCTGACATATGGCTACATCTGGCTGAACGATTCCAAAGACCACAGCGAAGAGATCACCGCGACGCTGGGCTTCCCCATCGGGCGTGACGCCTCGGGCGCATTCGCCGTGATCGTCGACCCCGACAATGGCGAAAGCGATCAGGAAGTGGCGTTCGAAGCGCCCCTGTCCGAGCGTTGGACCGCCGTTGGCCTCATCGGCAACAGCGACCGCGACGACAACATCTATGCCGAAGCCGGCGCCGTCTATGACTTCGGCGATGGCATCAGCTTTGAAGCGCTTTACGAAGACACCAACGATGGTGACGGCGTGCTGGGCTTCACCGTGAGCTACGAAATCGGCGGCTAAGCCGTTTCGGGATCAATCCCGATCCGGACCTAAGGCCGCTGCGGGAGACCGCGGCGGCCTTTTTCCTGTCCCGCGGCCAACCCTGCTTACCGCAACGAAAAAGGGCCACCCCGGAGGGCAGCCCTTTCGCAAACTTGATCGGTAAGCTTAACGCTTGGAGAACTGGAAGCTCCGGCGCGCTTTGGCCTTACCGTATTTCTTCCGCTCGACGACACGGCTGTCGCGGGTCAGGAAGCCTGCCGCTTTCAGCGCACCGCGCAGGGAGGGATCGTAGAGTTGCAGGGCTTTGGAGATGCCGTGCTTGACCGCGCCCGCTTGACCGGACAGACCGCCGCCTTTGACAGTCGCGATCACGTCGAACTGGCCTTCGGTGTTGGTGATGCCGAACGGCTGCGCGAGGATCAGCTGCTGCACGGGGCGCGCGAAGTATTCGTTCTGCGGCTTGCCGTTCACGATGACCTTGCCGGAACCGGGCTTAATCCAAACGCGGGCGACCGCGTCTTTACGCTTGCCGGTGGCATAGGCGCGGCCCAGTTCGTCACGAACCGGCTCACGGGGGGTCACTTCGGTCTCGGTGCCCTGCACGCCGCCGATGTTGTCGGTCACGGCTGCTTCCAGACCGTCGAGGGATTTGATTTCGTCAGCCATGCTCATGCACTCCGCGTGTTTTTCTTGTTCAAGGATTTGACATCCAGAACTTCGGGGCTCTGCGCCTCATGGGGGTGTTCGCTACCTGCATAGACGCGCAGGTTGGTCATGATCTGGCGGCTCAGGCGGTTGCCGGGCAGCATGCGCTTGACCGCTTGGGTCACAACACGCTCAGGATGCGCGCCTTCGAGGATCTGTGCCTTGGTGCGCGACTTGATGCCACCGGGGTGGCCGGTGTGCCAGTAGAAGTGCTCTTCGCGCTTCTTGCCGGTCATCTGCACCTTATCGGCGTTGATGACGATCACGTTGTCGCCGCAATCCATATGCGGCGTGAAGGACGGCTTGTGCTTGCCGCGCAGGCGCATGGCAACGATCGAGGCGAGACGGCCCAGCACGACGCCTTCGGCGTCGATGATGATCCATTTCTTGTCGATATCTGCCGGTGTCGCAGAAAAGGTTTTCATGGATGAATTCCCGTTTGAGGTTGGTCGGAACGAGGAATCCCCGCCCGGTGTCTGATGGAGGCGTTATAAACACCTGCATCGCCGGGTCAAGCACATCAATACCTGATTTTATATTCGAAAACAATGTGTTATGATTTAGGTATAATAATACCCCATATTCCTACACGCTGATCTGCTCCGGTGGATTGTCCAGAAGGCAGCGCAGCCGCTGCATCGCCGCCTCGAAGGACCGCAGGGAGACATGGGCGTTCACCGCAATGCGCACCGCATGGGGCGCGCGGCCATCACGCAGGGCGAATTCATCGGCCGAGCGGATCTGCACGCCCTGCGCCTCTGCTGCGCGGCAGAACCCGGCGGCCCGCCACCCCGGCGGCAGTTGCAACCAGAGGAAGGGCACATCGCGCGACCATTCCAAGGCGTGGCCGCCCAGATGGTTCACCGCCACTTCGACATATTCCGCCAGTCTTTCACGAATATCCGCGCAGATCGCTTTGAGCCGTGGGTCCGTCAGGAGAATCCGCGTGGCTTCGGCCAAGGGACGCGCGAGACCGAAATAGCCATATTCCGCCACCCGCCGCAGGTCCGCCGCACGGCCTGCAGGTGCCAGCGCAAACCCCACCCGCAAGGCAGGCGTCAATTCCTTTGAGATCGAAGAGACATGCCAGACATGCTCGGGCCAAAGCGAGCGGTAGCTCGGCGCGCGGGCGTGGCCCATGCGGTAGCAATCATCCTCCAAAATCTCCAACCCATGCCGTTTGGCGACTTCCAACAGCGCACGCCGCCGTTCAAGGCTGGTGTGGCTGCCCGTGGGGTTATGCACCTCCGGCGTCGTGCAAAAGACCTGCGCCCCGCTGTCGCGCGCGGCCTTGTCCAGCGCTTCTGGCAGCACGCCCTCTGCGTCCATCGCCACCCCGACCACCTCGGCGCGCAGCACTTCCGCCGCGCGGCGAAACCCGGCGTAGGAGAGGTCTTCGACCAGCATCACCGGCTTCGGCCCTGAAAGGATCGCTTGCAGTACCAATACAATTCCACTCTGCCCACCGTGGGACAGCACGACGTCACGCTCGCTCAGTGGCCCGAGCGCGAGGTGCGACAGCCAGTCGACCACCGCTTGCCGCACCGGGGCATAGGCGTCGCGGGTGGGATAGTTCATCAGGTCTTCGCCCGGCACATCCGCCACCTGCCGCAGGGCGCTGCGGATCAGCGCCACCTGCCCCATGTCCGGCAGGCGCGGGCTGAAGAGGCTGACCGCATCCGTATCGGCAACCTCCAACTCTTTGATCCAACTATCTTGTTCGCGATTCCAGACATCTTCGCGAATGGCCGCCTGCGGCGGGGCGACAAAGGTGCCACGGCCCACCTCGGCCTCCAACAGCCCCTCATCGGTGAGGATGGTATAGGCCCGCGCCACGGTGCCGGGGGTGATCCCCAATTGCCACGCCAGTTCCCGCACCGGCGGCAGCTTATCCCCCACCGCCAAAGCGCCAGAGCTAATCCCCTGCCGGATGGTCAGCGCGACAAGCTTGTACTTCGGCCCCTGCCCCTCGGCCAACGTCGGCTGCCAAATTGTACCCATTACAATATTCCTGTGGTCAAATTGTATCGCGCTTTGTACCGTTGTATCTGTAGAAATTCTACACTTTGTGTCAATACAATTTCAAGGAGTTCCCCCATGACACAGGCACGCCCCCTTACCGCTGATGCAATGACATTGATGACATACCGCGCCCTGCCGGTCCCTGCGGTGATTGCGCTGCGCTTTGCGGCGGTCATGACCACATGGGCGGCCCGCCGACGCACCCGGATCGCGCTTGCCGCGCTTGAACCGTGGGAGCTTGAAGACGCGGGACTTACACCGGAACAAGCCTCGGCCGAGGCTTCCCGCGTGTTCTGGCGGGCGTAGCTTCCCTGTGGCGACTGCCAGACCTCTTCCTCGGGCCGGGTTTTCCCGGCCCTTTTTTGTGGCCTCTGAGAATTCCTCGGCCCGGAATCAAGCCGCAGGCGCCGGGCCATCGCCTGCCCGTCCCGGCGGGCTGGCGATTTGGTGAGGCTGGGCGCATTTGCGAGAAGGCGTATCACGGCTGCGCCATAAAGTGGCATGGACCGGCGTCGCAATCGCCACCCCACGGTCAGGCGCTGGCCCTAAACTCTGCCCCTTACCCCATCGACGCTGGCGGAATCGCATAGGTCAGCCCGGCCCGCGCCACGGGCTTGTCCGACCCTTCGGAATAGATCAACACATCCGTCACCGACAGCTGCCGCCCCAGCTTCAGCAGCTTGGCATGGGCCACCAGCGGCACATCCGCCAACGGTTTGCGCATGAAATCTATCGAGCAATTCGTCGTCACCGCCAACGCCTTGGGCCCGATCATCGCCAGCGTCACCAGATAGGCCGAAACATCCGCCAGCGCGAACATCGATGGGCCTGAAACAGTCCCTCCGGGCCGCAGATGGCGGCGGCTGGTCAACAGGCGCATGGTGATCTCGTTCTCGGCCACATGATCCACGGCGAAATCATCCGCCACCTGATCGAACACCTCCCGCATGAAGGCTTCCAACGCCTCCGCATCCATCACCACGGCCATACTTGTCCTCCCTGCTGTCCTCGGCGTAACGTTGGCGTGATCAACCGGGGAGGGCAAGGTGGCAATTCTTGACGTTACGGCACGCGGGCCGGTGACCCACCTGCGCATGAACGCCCCCGAACGGCTCAACGCCCTGTCGGACGAAATGCTGGCCGCCCTGCACGCGCGCTTCGACCAATTGGCCCAAGACCGCGCCACGCGGGTCATCGTCCTGTCCGGCGCTGGCAAAGCCTTCTGCGCGGGCCACGACCTGCGCCAAATGACCGCCATGCGCCAAGCCGAAGACGGGGGCGCGGCGGGCTTCAAGGACCTTTTCGACCGCTGCGCTGCCCTGATGGCCCGCATCCAAAGCCTGCCGCAGCCCGTCATCGCCCAAGTGCATGGCATCGCCACCGCAGCGGGCTGCCAATTGGTCGCCACCTGCGATCTGGCCATCTCCGCGGATGACTGCCGCTTTGGTGTCAACGGCGTGAACATCGGCCTCTTCTGCTCGACACCTATGGTCGCCCTGACCCGCAACATCCCGCGCAAACAGGCGTTCGAGATGCTCACCACCGGAGAGTTCATCTCCGCCCCCCGCGCTGCTGAACTGGGCCTGATCAACCGCGCCGTGCCGGGGGACCAACTGACCCAAGAAACCGAGGCACTGGCCGAGAAGATCGCCGCCAAACTCGGCACCGCCGTCGCCCATGGCAAAGGCGCCTTCTACCAACAGATGCAGATGCCCAGCTCACAAGCCTACGCCTTCACCGGCGAGGTCATGGTCCGCAACATGCTTGAGGCGGAAACACGCGAGGGCATCGACGCCTTCTTGGAAAAACGCCGCCCCGATTGGCCCCAATGATTGTTTCCAAAACCGCCAGCCTTTGTTGCCACGCGGGGGCTGGCAAATCTGGCGAAATCACGGCATAGTTATGTTAGGGCATAAAAACCCTAATGATTTTGGGTCGCCGCAGGCGGAAGGTCCCTCCGGGTCAGCCTCTCACTGACCGACCATTCCCGCCGCGGCGACCCCAAAACCATTCCTCTCCCGCAGCCTCATCGCCCCTTCTTGCCTGTTGCGTGCGGCGCTGCCCTGCCCTACATCGCCCCCATGACAGATACATTGCACATCATCGGCGGCGGCATGGCCGGATCAGAGGCGGCTTGGCAAGCGGCGAACGCGGGCGTGAAAGTCGTGATCCACGAAATGCGCCCCAAGGTCGAAACCTTCGCCCACCAAACCGGGCTTCTGGGCGAGATGGTCTGCTCCAACTCCTTCCGCTCGGATGATGACGAACAGAACGCCGTCGGCCTGCTGCATTGGGAAATGCGTGCCGCCGACGGGCTGATCATGGCCTGCGCCGACAAGAACCGCCTGCCCGCAGGCGGCGCATTGGCGGTAGACCGCGACCCCTTCGCGCAGAGCGTCACCGACACGCTGCTCGCCCACCCCAATATCACCGTGGAATATGGCGAAATCACCGAACTGCCGCGCGACGGCAAATGGATCATCGCCACCGGCCCGCTGACCTCGGGCAAGCTCGCCGAAGCCATCGCGGCTGAAACCGGCGCCGAGGCGCTGGCCTTTTTCGACGCCATCGCGCCCATCGTCTATTTCGACAGCATCGACATGTCCAAAGCCTGGATGCAGTCGCGCTATGACAAGGGCGAGACCGAGGAAGAGCGCACAGCCTACCTCAACTGCCCGATGGACAAGGAGCAATACGAGGATTTCATCGACGCGCTGCTGGCCGCCGAAAAGACCGAGTTCCGCGAGGGCGAAACCGCAGGCTATTTCGACGGCTGCCTGCCCATCGAAGTGATGGCCGAACGGGGCCGCGAAACCCTGCGCCACGGCCCGATGAAACCCGTGGGGCTGACCAATCCGCACCAGCCCGAGGTCAAGGCCCATGCCGTGGTGCAATTGCGCCGCGACAATAAACTGGGAACGCTGTACAATATCGTCGGCTTCCAAACCAAGATGAAGTACGGCGCGCAAACAGATGTTTTCAAACGCATTCCGGGGCTGGAAAACGCGCGCTTCGCCCGTCTGGGCGGCATTCACCGGAACTCCTTCATCAACTCGCCGACACTGCTCGACGACCAGATGCGCCTGCGCAGCCGCGACAATATCCGCTTTGCGGGTCAGATCACCGGTGTCGAAGGCTATGTCGAAAGCGCCGCCATGGGCCTGCTGGCGGGCCGTATGGCCGCTGCTGAAATCAAGGGCGGCAGCCTGCCCACCCCGCCCGACAGCACCGCCATGGGCGCGCTGATCACCCATATCACGGGCGGGGCCGAGGCAAAGACCTTCCAGCCGATGAACGTGAACTTCGGCCTCTTCCCCCCGGTCGAAGGGCTGAAATCGGGCCGCCGTGGCCGCAAGGACCGCTACAAAGCCTATACGGACCGCGCCAAGGCCGACTGGCAAACATGGCTTAATCAAGATTAACCCGGCGGGGGTTAACACTGGATCCTCCTGCTCATCCCCCATATCCTAAGGGCATGACACAGCATTTTTTTGACAAGGCCTATGCGGCGCGGGACACGAATGTGATCCGCAGCCTCTATGACGAATGGGCAAGCAGCTATGACGAGGACATCAAGGCGCAGGGCTATGCCACGCCCGACCGCGCCGCTGCCACGCTCGCAGAATTCCTCGACGACAAAGACCTGCCGGTCTTCGACATCGGCTGCGGCACCGGGCTGTCCGGCGCGGCGCTGAAACAGGCGGGTTTCACCACCATCGACGGCGGCGATGTTTCCGCCGCCATGCTAGAGCAAGCGCGCAAAAAAGGCATATACCGCAACCTATTAGAACTCGAAGTTGACGCGCCACTTCCCTTTGCGCCCGGGGCTTATGCAGCGATCAGCGCCATCGGCGTGATCGGCCCCGGTGCGGCCCCCATCAGCCTCTTCGATGCGCTGATGCATGGGTTAGAAAAGGGCGGTAAGCTTTTATTTTCACTCAATGAAAAGGCACTGGAAGATCGCGGTGCTTTAGGCATGATCCACGAATGGACCGATTGCGGCGCGGCGATCCTTCTCTTTGCCGAGGAAGGGCCGCACCTGCCCGGGATCGACATGAAGTCTACCGTATATCTGATTGAAAAGAATTGACTCTTACCACCAGATTCGCGCCATCCCCGACCGGACCACTGCACCTCGGCCACGCCTATTCCGCACTCTTGGCCCATGATCTGGCAAAGGCCGCAGGCGGCGATTTTCTGCTGCGGATCGAAGACATCGACCAATCCCGCGCGCGTGCGCATTGGGAGGCGCAGATCTACGAAGACCTCGCATGGCTGGGCATCGACTGGCCGCAACCCGTCATGCGGCAATCGGAACGAATGGCGGCCTATGAGGCCGCCCTAGATGTCCTCTGGTCGCGCAGTCTGCTCTATGCCTGCACCTGCAACCGCCGCGATATTGCCGCCGCCACCAGCGCGCCGCAAGAGGGAGCAGAACCCGTCTACGGCCCCGATGGCCTCATTTACCCCGGCACCTGCCGCACGGCAGGCCACTCCAAAGGCTCCGGCGCTCTGCGCCTGGATATGCGTAAGGCACTGGAAACCCTTGGCTATACCAAGCTAAGCTTCACCGAAAACGGCCAGGGGCCGAATGCCGAAACTGGGAAGATCACCCTCTCCCCTGATGAGTTGATCGGCACGGTCGGGGATGTGGTCTTGGCCCGCCGCGACATGGGCACGTCCTATCACCTTTCGGTCGTGCTCGACGACGCCGCGCAGGGGGTGACGCTGGTCCCGCGCGGGGCCGATCTGTTCGAGGCGACCTATATTCATGTGGTGCTACAGGCATTGCTGGATCTGCCGACGCCGCTGTACCACCACCACCGGCTGATCCGCGATGACAGCGGCAAACGACTGGCCAAACGTGATGACGCCCGCGCCATCGCGATCTATCGCGAGAACGGCGCCACGACCGATGAAATTCGTGAATTCGTCGGGCTTTAGCGCACGGTCTTAATCCATCGGCTTCATCAGTTCGACTTCTTCACCATCCTGAATCCTGGTGTAAAAGCAGCTCCGCCGCCCGGTGTGACAGGCAGGCCCGGTCTGATCGACCATCACCAATAGGCAATCCCGGTCACAATCGACGCGCATCTCGACCAGCTTTTGCACATTGCCGCTGGTTTCGCCCTTCACCCAGAACGCCTGCCGCGAACGGCTCCAATAGGTGACCTTGCCGGTCTCGAAGCTGCGCGCGATGCTCTGCGCATTCATCCACGCCAGCATGAGCACCTCATGGGTCTCGGCGTCCTGCGCAATGGCCGGGATCAACCCCGCTTCGTTGAACTGAAGGCTTGCAGGATCAAATGTCATCGGGCACCTCGTGGAAATATTTGCATCTGTCTCTGCGGCGCTTATGTAGGGTTTCAGCACGAAAAGGAACAGCCCATGTCGAATGAGACGGACCTCATCAAGCTCTACTCCGCGCGCATTCTCGCGCTCGCGGCCGAGATCCCCCACTTGGGCCGCATGGAAGCCCCGCAGGCCAGCGTGAAACGCCGCTCGCCGCTCTGCGGCTCCACCGTGACGGTCGATGTGCGGGTTGAGAATGGGCATCTGGCCGAGATGAAGCAGGACGTGAAAGCCTGCGCCTTGGGGCAAGCCGCCGCCGCCGTGGTGGGCGATGCCGCCCCCGGCAGATCGCTTGCGCAAATCGCAACCGCACGCGACCAACTGCGTGCCATGCTTAAAGGCGAAGGCTCGGTGCCGGATGCCCCTTTCGACGGTTTCGAGGTGCTGACCCCCGCCACCGCCTATAAAAACCGCCATGCCTCTATCATGCTCAGCATCGAAGCATTGACGGAAGCGATGCAAGAGGCCGAGGCACCTGCGGACGCGGGCGAACGCTGATCGCCGCCAGTCTCTGCAAGGCTCCCCCTGAAAAGCTAAAAAAACGCCGCACATCCTGCGAAGGATGGCGGCGTCAGTCGGCGTGCCTCATGTGGGACCCACTTTGCCGAAACCCGACGCGGACAGCCAAGTCGGAGCATCAAATTGGGACGGATGCAGCGGCAAAGCGGCATGAGAGCCTTGGCAGAACTCAGATAAAGGCGGGCAGATGCAGACCCACCACCAGCATCACGATCAAAGCGGCGGCCCCTGCTGCATCTTGCAGCAATGTGGCCTGTGATCTGACGGCGATAGATTTCAGGGCAGTGTAAGTCATCATCAATACCTCCTTATCTGTGTTGCTTCTTTGTTCTCATTTCTTCACCCGCAAGTAAAGAACTTTTTGAGAACATTCGCGAGCATAATGAGGTTTTGACTACTAACCCACTGTTATCAAACGGATCGCCTCATCCTGCCGCATCAGCCACAAAAGCAGTCTCACAGCCTTGCCGCGCGGCCCTTCGAGGCTGGGATCATCGGCCAAAAGCTTGCGGGCATCCGATTGCGCCACCGCCATCAGGCCCGCCTGACGCTCCAAATCCGCCACGCGGAAACGCGGCACGCCGGACTGCGCCGTGCCAATCAGATCCCCCGTTCCGCGCATCTTCAGGTCGGTTTCGGCGATGACAAACCCGTCCTCGGATTCGCGCAGCACCTCAAGCCGCTGGCGGCCCGTCTCGCTCAGCGGCGCTTGATACATCAAAAGGCAGGTCGAGGCGCCTGAGCCCCGCCCGACGCGACCCCGCAACTGGTGCAGCTGCGCGAGGCCGAAAATTTCGGCCCGTTCGACCACCATGATTGTCGCATTGGGCACGTCGACGCCCACTTCGATCACCGTGGTGGCCACCAGCACCTTGGTCTCCCCCGCTTGGAAGGCGCGCATGGCGGCGTCCTTCTCGGCGGGCGGCATTTGGCCGTGGACCAGCCCGACGACGCCCTCGCCCAGAGCGGCGCGCAGACGTTTGAACCGGTCCTCCGCCGCGGTGAGATCGCTGACTTCGCTTTCCTCAACTAGCGGACATACCCAGTAGCACTGCCGCCCCTCGCTGATCGCGTGGCGCATCCGGTCGATGACCTCATCCATCCGTGCGGTCGAGACGAGCGCCGTGCGAATAGGCTGCCGCCCGGGGGGCTTTTCGTCGAGGATCGACACATCCATATCGCCGTATTGCGCCAGCGCCAGACTGCGCGGAATCGGCGTGGCGGTCATTACCAACACATCAGCGAGCTTCCCCTTACGGCCCAGTTCCAGCCGCTGCCGCACGCCGAAACGGTGCTGTTCGTCAACCACGGCGAGGCGCAGATCGGCAAAGCTGACATCGGCCTGAAAGACCGCATGAGTACCGACGAGGATTTGGATATCGCCGCGTTCCAGCGCCGCGAGCTTGGCCCGACGCTCGCCCCCCTTGTCACGACCGATGAGCAGTTCCAGCACAACGCCCGCCTGTTCCGCCAGCGGTTGCAGCCCCATAAGGTGCTGACGGGAAAGGATTTCCGTCGGCGCCATCAGCACCGCTTGTCCCCCCGCCTCAACCGCGCGCAAGAGCGCCATGAAAGCCACCAGCGTCTTGCCCGCCCCCACATCGCCCTGCAACAGCCGGTTCATCCGCGTCTCGCGGCCCATGTCGGCGGTGATCTCTTCGATCGCGCGCTGCTGCGCGCCGGTGGGGCGATAGGGCAAGGAGGACAGCACCCTTTGCTGCAGCCGCCCGTCGCCCCGGTTCGCCCGCCCCATCTTGCGCCGCTCATTCTGTCGCGCCAGCGCCAAGGTCACCTGATGGGCGAAAAGCTCGTCATAGGCCAGCCGCTCGCGCGCAGGCGCGGTGGCAGTCAGATCCTCGGCCTTCTGCGGATCATGGGCGGCCTCTGCGGCGGCGGCGAAATCGGGCCAGCCGGCCTGCGCCACCTGCCCCGGATCGGCCCATTCGGCCACCACTGGCAGCCTTTTCAACGCGCCCCGGGTGGCCTTGTACATTAGCTTTTGTGTCAGCCCAGAGGTCAGCGGATAAACTGGCTCAAAATCGGGAATACTGCTGGCCTGATCCTCCGGCACCGCGAAATCGGGGTGGACCATCTGCGCCATCCCGTCGAAAAATTCCACCCGGCCCGAGACGATGCGACGGCTGCCTTCGGGTAATTGGCGTTGCCAGTAATCACCCCGCGCGTGGAAATAGACCAGTTGAAAACTGGTCTGCGCATCCTCGACCATGATGCGATAGGCGCCGCCCTTGTTGCGGGCCGGGCGATGCGCGCCGATGGTCACGGCGACGGTCAGTGTTGCGGGCAGATGGGCGTCCTTCACGCTGTCGCGCAGACGGCGGTCGATGCCGGAATGCGGCAGGGTAAAAATCAGATCGCGCGGCGCTTGGATGCCCAATTGCCCCAGCAATTGCGCTGTCTTAGGCCCCACCCCTTCGAGCGTTTCCAGCCCGGCGAAAAGCGGGAAAAGCTGTTCCGGTCTGCCGCTCATTGGCCGTCGATCAGGGCCAGCCAGCCGTCTTCATCCAAGATCTCGATCCCCAGTTCGGCGGCCTTTTTGGCCTTGGACCCGGCCCCCGGTCCGGCGACCAGAATGTCGGTCTTGCCGCTGACCGAGCCTGAGACCTTGGCCCCCAAACGCTCCGCGCGGGCCTTGGCCTCGGCACGGCTCATCTTCTCCAAGGTGCCGGTGAAGACAACCGTTTTGCCCGCCACGGGGCTGCCTTCGGTGTGGGGCCGCTCGGCAGGAATCACAGTCAGATGCGCCACCAACCGGTCGATCGAGGCGCGCTCCGCCTCTTGCGCGAAGGCCGAGACGAGCGAGCCCGCCATGACGCTGCCCACCCCATCGACGCCGATCAGATCGTCCCACGCCGGGCCGTCCAACCCGCGCGCCTCGGCCATGGCGGCCTCGAAACTCTGCCAATCGCCGTAGTGGAGCGCGATCAGGTTCGACGCCGCCTCGCCCACATGGCGGATCCCGAGGGCAAAAATCAGCCGCGCGATGGGGATTTCACGCCGATCTTCAATGGCTTGGAACAGGTTTTCGGCCGATTTCGGCCCCCAGCCTTCGCGGTTCTTCAACTGCTGCACGCCGCTGCCGTAACGCTCTTTCAGGGTGAAAATATCCGCAGGCTCTGCAATCCAGCCGTCGTGGTAGAACTGTTCGACCTGTTTGGCCCCCAAGCCATCAATGTCAAAGGCTTTGCGGCTCACGAAATGGATCATCTTTTCAACGGCTTGGGCCGGACAGATCAGCCCCCCGGTGCAGCGGCGCACCGCATCGCCCGGCTCGCGGATCGCATCCGATCCGCATTCCGGGCAGGTGGTCGGAAAGACGAAAGGCGCCGCATCCTCGGGGCGTTTCGACAGGTCAACATCGGCCACTTTGGGGATCACATCGCCCGCGCGGTAAATCTGCACCCAGTCACCGACGCGCACATCCTTGCCACCGCGGATTTCGGCACCCTTGCTGTCGAGCCCTTTGATGTAGTCCTCA
The DNA here is from genome assembly GCF_043556995.1 of Sulfitobacter sp. 1A15106. Taxonomy (NCBI): domain Bacteria; kingdom Pseudomonadati; phylum Pseudomonadota; class Alphaproteobacteria; order Rhodobacterales; family Roseobacteraceae; genus Sulfitobacter; species Sulfitobacter sp. 1A15106. The sequence goes on from NZ_JBIFFM010000007.1 coordinate 142,594, forward strand.
TTGTGCAGCGTCGCGTTGGAGACGACGACACCGCCCACCGTTACCGGCTGCAACCGCGCCACGGGGGACAATGCGCCGGTGCGGCCGACCTGAATATCGATGCTCTCAAGCCGGGTCCATGCCAGTTCGGCGGCGAATTTATGGGCCACGGCCCAACGCGGGGTGGTCGAGCGAAAACCGAGCCGGTCCTGCAGGGCAAGGTCATCGACCTTGTAGACCACGCCGTCGATATCATAGCCAAGCGTGGCGCGCTGCGCCTCGATCGTCTCGTAATGGGCGACCATATCGCCCGGCCCCTCGCAAAGCGCGGTCAAAGGGTTCGTCGAGAACCCCAGTTCCGCCAAACGGTCGATGGCGCCTTTTTGGGTGTCGGCCAAGGGGGCCGAAAGCGCGCCCCAAGCATAGGCGAAGAACCGCAAGGGTCGCGCGCGGGTAATTGCAGGGTCCAATTGGCGCAGCGATCCGGCAGCGGCATTGCGCGGGTTGGCGAAAGTCTTGCCGCCCCTTTCCGCCTGCCGCGCGTTCAGGGCCGCGAAATCGGCGTGGCTCATATAGACCTCGCCGCGCACCTCCAGCAGATCGGGCGCGTTCTTGAGCTCTTGCAGGATGTCTTGGATCGTGCGGGCGTTCGCGGTGACATTCTCACCCACAGCACCATCGCCGCGGGTGGCGGCCTGGACCAACACGCCGTTTTCGTAGCGCAGAGAAAGCGACAGCCCGTCGATCTTGGGCTCTGCCGTATAGGCCAGCGGCGCATCGGCGCCGAGGCCGAGGTATTTGCGGATCCGCGCGTCGAATTCGGTGACTTCCTCGGCGTCGAAAGCATTGGCGAGCGAGAGCATCGGCACCGCATGGCGTATCTTCCCAAAACCTTCGGCGACCGGTGCGCCGACCTGTTCTGAGGGACTATCGGCGCGCTTGAGGTTCGGGAAACGCGCTTCGATCTCGGCATTGCGGCGTTTGAGCGCGTCATATTCCGCATCGGAGATTTCCGGTGCATCCTCCGTATGATAGGCGGTGTTCGCCGCGCTTAGCACCTCGGCCAGCCGGGCCAATTCCGTCTCTGCCTGCGCTTTGGTCAGCGCTTCAACCTCGATCTGGGATGTCACGATCTGCCCCCGATATTGTCATCTGTCGCTTAGATAGGTGGCGATCAGGGGCAGGTCTAGCGATTTCAGGGCGAATGATTTTTGGCCCGGACCGAGGGGGATCAGGCGCTGGCGGCCAAATCCATCTCGACCGGGTCAGGATCGCGCAGCACATAGCCGCGGCCCCAGACCGTCTCGATATAGCTCTCCCCGCCGGTGGCTTGGCTCAGCTTCTTGCGAAGTTTGCAGATGAAGACATCGATGATCTTCAACTCAGGCTCATCCATGCCGCCATAGAGGTGGTTGAGAAACATTTCCTTGGTCAGGGTGGTGCCCTTCCGCAGGCTCAGCAGTTCGAGCATCTGATATTCCTTGCCGGTCAGATGCACGGGGGCATCGTTCACGCTGACGGTCTTGGCATCAAGGTTCACCGCCACTTGGCCCGTCTTGATGATGGATTGCGAATGCCCCTTGGACCGCCGAATGATGGCATGGATCCGGGCGACCAATTCTTCCCGATGAAAGGGTTTCGTCAAATAATCGTCGGCGCCGAAGCCGAAGCCCCTCAGCTTATTTTCCGTATCGTCGGAGCCCGAGAGGATCAGGATCGGCGTCTCGATCCGGGCGAGCCGCAACTGGCGCAGCACGTCATGGCCGTTCATATCCGGCAGATCGAGGTCGAGCAGGATCAAATCATAGTCGTAAAGCTTGGCCAGATCGATTCCCTCTTCGCCCAGGTCGGTGGCGTAGACGTTAAGATTCGCATGGGTCAGCATCAGTTCGATACTGCGAGAGGTCGTTGGGTCGTCTTCAACTAACAATACACGCATTTCGGTTACTCCGGCTCATCTTGGACGATGGGCTCACCCTGAGCAAAAAAGGTTAACTACCCGTTACCGATACTCGATAGGATAGATTAACAACTTAAAGTTGTCTATATTTTTTCAAGGCCGTGGCCTTCAGCGCGGCCTCCCCATGTTCGGTAACCGCATGTAACCACTCCATAAACTCCTCATCACTGATACCGTAACGCTCAAGCGCTTCGGATTGGGTGATCAGCCCATAGACCACCCCCCGCACCACCGCCGCCTTGCGCGAAGCGACCCACCTGCGGGTATCGGCGCTTGGCAAATCGGCGCGGGACATCACGCTCCCGTCAGCGAGGGTAACAGACCGTGGCCCATCGACTTTTTTCAGGTACATCGCATCATCCGCCATTGTTTTGGCGTCCAATAACCCCCACCTGCCTTAACGCGGCGTGAAGCCCGCCCTTGTGACTAGGTAGGATTTTCCTATATTCGCGCACAAACTCCGGAGAGACCCATGGCCCTTGATCAGACCCCGCCGCTCAATTCGCTTGGCTTTGCGAAAGCGCCTGCCGATACGCGCGTCGTCGTGGCGATGTCGGGCGGCGTGGACAGTTCTGTCGTCGCGGCCATGCTCAAGGACGAGGGCTATGACGTGGTGGGCGTCACCCTACAGCTTTACGATCACGGCGCGGCGCTGGCCAAGAAAGGCGCCTGCTGCGCGGGGGTTGATATCCAGGATGCCCGCCGCGTGGCCGAGGAGATGGGCTTTCCGCATTACGTCTTGGACTATGAGAACGTCTTCAAGGACGCCGTGATCGACGAGTTTGCCGACAGCTACCTCGGCGGCGCCACCCCGGTGCCCTGTATCCGCTGCAACGAGCGGGTGAAGTTCAAGGATCTGCTGGAAACCGCCAAGGACCTCGAGGCCGATTGCATGGCCACCGGCCATTACATCCAGCGCAAGATGGGCGAGAGCGGGCCGGAGCTGCATGCCGCCGCCGACGGCAACCGCGACCAGAGCTATTTCCTGTTCTCGACGACCGAAGAGCAGCTGTCCTACCTGCGCTTCCCGCTGGGCCATCTGCCGAGCAAGGACGACACCCGCAAGCTCGCCGCGAAATACGGGCTCGAGGTCGCCGACAAACCCGACAGCCAGGACATCTGCTTTGTCCCCAATGGCGACTACGCCGCGGTGATCCGCAAACTGCGCCCCGAGGCCGCCGATCCGGGCAACATCGTCGACACCGAGGGCAACGTTCTGGGCAGCCACGAGGGCGTGATCCACTACACCATTGGCCAGCGCCGCGGCCTCGGCATCGGCGGTCTGGCCGATCCGCTCTACGTCGTGAAGCTCGACCCTGAGCGCAAAGAGGTGGTCGTCGGCCCGAAATCCATGCTCGCCACTCGCAAGATCCCGGTGCGTGAGATCAATTGGCTGGGCGATGCGCCCCTGACCTCGCAGGCGGAATGGAACATCGCCGTGCGCGTGCGCTCTACCCGTCCACCGCGCGATGCAATCCTGCGCCCGATCAGCGAGACGGAGGCCGAGGTCGAGCTGCTCACCGCCGAGGAAGGCGTCTCTCCCGGGCAGGCCTGTGTTTTCTATGATCCTGAAAGCACGCGCATTTTCGGCGGCGGCTGGATTCACCGCGGCTGACAGCCCTTAAAGTCGCGCCAGCACCGCCCGCGCGGCTCGCAGGCCGGGTGCCTCACCCCCCTGCCCCAGACGCTGCATCGTCAGCACCATGGCGTCCTTCTGGGCGCCGGGCGCGCGCAGCACCTGCAAAACCCCTTCGGCAATCGGACCGGGGCGGCAGTTCGCGCCGATGAATTCCGGCACCACGCGGGTTTCCGAAACGAGGTTGACCAGCGTCACCGTATCCACCCGCAGCATCCGCCCGATGATCTGGCGGCTGATCCAATTCATGTCATAGGCGATGACCATCGGCGTGTTCACAGCGGCAAGCTCCAGCGACACGGTGCCCGAGGCCGCAAGCGCCACATCCGCCGCGCGGAAGGCGGCGCGCTTGCTGGCGGTGAAAGCCTCGGCACTTTGGTCGCGCGGGTCTAGCACCAGCGGGCTGCCCGCCCAGTTGCGCGTGACCTGTTTGACCAAGGCCGCCACGGGGGCCGCCGCAGGGACGACGACGCGCAAGGACGGCTCCGCCTCGACCAATCGCGCGACGACCTGCTGGAACACCGGGGCCAGCCGCGTGACCTCCCCCCGGCGCGAACCGGGCAGGGCAAGCAACAAGGGCGCATCGGCGAGGCGGTGTTCGGCGCGGAACGACGCCGCGGCGGCGTCATCGGCCACGGGCTCGGCCACCACCGGGTGGCCGACGAAATCACAGGCCATGCCTGCCGCTTCCATATAGGGCGGCTCGAAGGGGAACAGGGCGAGGACGTGATCGACGGAACGAGCCATCTTCTCGGCCCTGCCGGGGCGCCAAGCCCAGACGGTTGGGGCCACGTAATGCACTGTTCTGATGTCGGATTTCTCTTTCACCTTACGCGCCACGCGCAGTGAGAAATCGGGGCTGTCGATGGTGATGAGCACATCCGGCCTCAACTCGACCACCGCCTGCGCCGTCTCGTTGATCCGGGCCATCAGCGCGCGATATTTCGGCAGGATTTCGGCCAGCCCCATAACGCTGAGCTCATCCATATTAAAGCGGCTTTCCAGCCCCTCAGCCATCATCTGCGGCCCACCGATGCCGTCAAATGTCACCTCGGGGCAGAGCTCTTTCAGCCCCGCCATGAGCGCGCCGCCCAACCGGTCGCCCGAAGGCTCGCCTGCCAGAATGAACACCTTCATCCCGCGTCCCCCTCTCGGACCCAAAGCACCAATCCTAGTTCATCGGCCAGCGCCACGCAGGCGTCACGCTCCAGCAACATCACGCCGCCCGCCTTGACCACCACGCCCGCCAGCCCCGCCGCATGGGCGGCGCGCAGCGTGTCGGGGCCGATGGTGGGCAGGTCGATCTCACGGATTTGGCCAGTTTTCGGGCCTTTGCAGAGCACTGCGCGCGCGCCCTGTACCGCTTCTGGCAGGGTCGCGAGCAGGTGATCCGTGCCCCCAATGGCCTCAACCCCGTAGACCTGTTCGCGCCCGATCACGCAGGCCTGCCCGATGTCCAAGCTTGCCAACCCGTCCAGCACCGCCGTGCCGCGCGCCGCATCCCGGCGCATCTGATCGTCGGGCCGCTCGCGGGACAGCACACCGCTGTCGGCCAGCAGGTCCGGGACGAGTTCATCGGCCCCAACCACCCGCAGGCCGTGATCTTCGAAAATCGTCTTGATCACCTCAAGCGCGCCATTGTCGCCCGCCGCAAGGGCGGCTTTGAACTGCGGCACCAAGGGCGCCGTGCGCATGTCGAGCTTGGCAGGATCGAGCGTAGGCCGGTCAATCGCACCGCAGAGGCACACCTCGCGGATGCCAAGGCTCAGAAGATGCGCAAGCAGGCTGCCCAAAGTCTCCAACCGAAAGGTCAGATCGGCCTTCAGCCCATCGGGCGCGCAGCCCTCATAGGCGCAGACCAAAGGCGGCACGTCCTGCGCCGCCGCCACCCGTGCGGGCAGGCCGCCGCGCCCGGCGATCAGCGCAAGGCTCATTTCGGCGTCAGGAAATGGCGGCCCGTGTCGGCCATGACGAAATCGACGATCTGGCGGACGTAATCGCTTTGCGTCTCGTCCCCCAAACGCCGCGCCCGGTCCGAGAATGTCCCCTCGCCCTGCGCCAGCATCTGGAACGCGGCCCTGAGCGCCGTGATATCGCTGCGCGCCACGCCCGCGCGTTTCAGCCCAACGAGGTTCAGTCCGTCAAGATCACCGCGCGGCGCTTGCACGAGGCCGTAGGGGATCACGTCATTCGTCACCATGGTCACAGCGCCAATGATCGCGCCCTGCCCAATGCGCACCCATTGATGAATGCCAGACAGCCCGCCGATGATCACGTCATCTTCAAGCACGCAATGCCCCGCCACGGCGGCATTGTTCACCACGATCACCCGATTGCCGACCACGGCGTCATGGGCGATGTGGCAGCCAGCCATGAAGAGCCCGTCATCGCCCACGCGAGTTACCCCGCCGCCACCTTCGGTGCCGCAGTTCATGGTGACATGTTCGCGGATGCGGTTCCGCTCCCCGATGACCAGTCGGCTGGCTTCGCCCTTGAACTTCAGATCCTGCGGAATCTCACCGATCACCGCGAAAGAGAAGATCACCGTGCCCGCGCCGACCTCGGTCCGGCCGGTGACGACGACATGGGATTTCAATTCCACATCCGCCTTCAACACGACCTCGGGCCCGACCACGCAGAAAGGGCCGACGCGCGCCGAAGGGTCGATCTGCGCGCCCTCTTCGATCACGGCACTGGGGTGGATATTGCTCATGCCGCGTCCTGCGGGAGGTCCAACATCGCCATGAACTCGGCCTCGGCGGCCATTTCACCCTCAACGGTGGCCACGCCGCCGAACTTCCAAATCTTCGCACCCGGCTTGCCGCGCAGGGTCTTGAGGTCCATCCGCAGCACATCGCCGGGGCCAACCTTGCGGCGGAACTTACATTTGTCGATGGACATGAAATAGATCAGCATGTCGCGGTCCTGCATGCCGAGGGCCGTGCCCACCATCACACCCGCGGTCTGGGCCATCGCCTCAACGATGGTGACGCCCGGCATGATCGGCGTGCCGGGAAAATGGCCCTGGAAATGCGGCTCGTTCATGGTGACGTTTTTGTAGCCGACAGCACTCTCGGTGCCCGCGATCTCTTCGACCTTGTCGACCAGCAAAAAGGGATAGCGGTGCGGCAGGATGCGCTGGATCATTTGGATATCGGCGCGCAGCAGCTCTTCGGTCATGGACTGTCCTTTGTCTCAGAAGGTTGCCGAAGGGCTACCAATTCGGACGGCTGGGGGCAAGCATCCCGGCGGGGGCGGCGCTTACTCGGCGTCCGTCAGCCCGCTGCCGATCGTCTCGTCCAGAAGCGCAATCGCCTCATCCGTGACCTCAATCGCGGAGGACGTGACAAAGACCCGACGCCGCTCCAGAATGACCGCCGCGTCGGAATTGCGCATCAACTGCTCAAGCACCGGGGCCGCGGCGGCCAGAAACCGCTCGCGCTCAAGGTCCAGCGCCTCGCTCAGCGCCCGGTTCTTCGCCGCCTGCTCTGCCCTTGTGCGCTGCACCTTTTCGTCAAAAGCATCGGCCAAAAGCCGGAACTGCGCCGGTTTCAGCTGAGAGCGTTTTTCGGTGAGTTCGCGTTCCTCCGCCTCAAGCGCCGCTTCGATCTCGCGGTTCTCGGCGGCAAGCTCATCGCTCTGGGCTTCGATCTCGCGGCTGACGCGCTGGCCAAAGGCACTGTCGCGGAACAGGCGTTCGGAATCGATGGTCAGCACCGGGCTGATCACGCCGCCCTGCGCCGGGGCGGGCGTGTTTGTCTGAGGGTCTGCCAAGGGCCCCTGCTGCGCAACGCCGGGGGCGGCCCCGGCCAGCATCATCACCAAGGGGATGAAGGCGCGGCGCATGGGCTTAGAACGTGGTCCGCAGGGTAACCTCAAAGCTCTGCTCTTTGTCAAAGCTCTCTTTCTTCAGCGCGTCGGAGACGTTGAACTGAAGCGGGCCAAGCGGCGTGTCCCAGAAGACCGAGAAGCCGATCACATGACGGAACGAACCGCTTTCGCCGACGATGGTGCCGCCGGAGGTGTCCACATCGCTCAGATCCCACAGGTTGCCCACGTCGTAGAAGACGCCGCCGGTGATGCCATATTCCTCAGGCAGACCCAGCGGGAACTCGGCCTCGAAACGGGCCACGGCAAAAAGGTTGCCACCAAGCGCGTCGTCCACCCCGTTGCTCTGATCGCGCGGGCCGATGCCGCCCGGCTCAAAGCCGCGCATGATCGACGGGCCGAGGATAAAACGGTCAACCGCACGGTTGGTACCGCTGTTCCACGACAGCGCCCCGCCTTCGAGCGTGGCACGCAGGGTGACTTCCTCGTTAAAGATACGCTTCTCGCCCGCGACTTTGGCCGTGGTCTTGATATATTCGTTGTCGCCGCCAAGCCCGGCAAAGTCCTGTCCGAACTCGAACAGAACGCCCTGTGTCGGGTCCAGCCCGCTGCGGCGGGTGTCGTAGGTATAGGTATAGCCAACGGAGGAGGAGAAGAGCGCGCCCTCGGCGATTTCATTCGCGATGGTGGCGCTGTTGTCCTCGTCGTCCCGCTCCAGCATCTCGATCCCTTCGAGGGTATAGCGCGTCGACAGACGGCCATTCTCGCTGACCGGGAAGGTCAGGCTGGGCTGGAAGACCAGACGTTCGGTGTCATAGCTGGTATAGGAGGAATTGGTCTCGGCATAGTCCAGCTTGAGACCAAGCGCCACGTCACGCCCAAGGAAGCGCGGCTCGACAAAGGTCACGCCATAGCGCGTCGCATCCTCGGCAGTGGAGATCGACAGGTTCAGCCGCTGGCCGCGCCCGAGGAAGTTTTCCTCTTGGAAGCTGACCGCCACACCGAAACCGTCGTTGTTCGAGAAGGAGCCGCCGAAGTTCAGAGACCCTGTGGGCTTCTCTTCCACGTCCACGTCGATCACGACCTGTTCGGGGCTGGAGCCTTGGCGGGCATTGACCTCTGCCGTCTCGAAATACTGCAACGCGCGGATGCGTTCTGCTGCTTGGCGGATTTCGCGTGGGTTGAAGGGGTCCCCCTCAACGCTGTCGAACTCGCGCCGGATCACACGGTCGAGCGTGGTGGTGTTGCCTTCGATGTCGATCCGCTCAACAAAGATGCGCTCACCACGGGAGAGTTTGTAGGTCACGTTAAGCGACAGATCGCGGTCATTGCGGTCGATCACCGGCTCGACCCGCAGGAAATCGACGCCATCGCGGATCGCTTGGCGCTCGATCCGGGCGATGTCATTCTCGATCAGGGTCGGGGAATAGATCACGCCGGGGCGGATCTTAAGCAGGTCGCGATAGGCCGCCGCATTCAGGCCGGGCACTTCGGATTCCAGCTTCACCTCGCCGAAACGGAACTGCTGCCCCTCGGTGATGTTATAGGCCACAAAGACGCCATCACGCTCTTCGGTCAACTCGGCATTCACCGCCTCGGTGCGCATGTCGACATAGCCGCGCGACAGGTAGAAATCCCGCAGCAACTGTTTGTCGGCCTCGACGCGGCCTTCGACATAGGTGTCGCGTTTGACCAAACGGCGGAACAGACCAGCCTGTTTGGTGCCCAGAACGCGGCGCAGGCGGCGGTCGGAATAGACGCGGTTGCCGACAAAGCTCAGACGCTCGATCTCGACATTGTCGCCTTCGAAAATCTCGAACACCAGATCGACGCGGTTCTGGTCGCGGCGGATGATGCGCGGCTGCACGCGGGCCGACAAGCGCCCCTCGTTGCTATACGCCTCCGCGATGGCGGCGGCGTCTTGCTCGGCTTGGCTGGGGTTGAACACCCGACGCTCGGTCGAGCCGATGAGTTCGGCCAGCATCTCATCCTTGATGCGGCGGTTGCCCTCAAAGCTGACGCGGTTCAGCGTCGGCAGTTCGACCACCGTGATCACCAGCGTGCCGCCCTGCGGCTCAAGCGAGACGGATTCGAACAGACCCGAGTTTTGCAGGTTCTGGTAGGCGTCGTTCAACTGACCGCCCGTCACCGCCTGCCCGCGCCCGATGCCCGCGCGGCGCAGGATGGCGCTATCGCCAATCCGCTCATTGCCGTCGATGACGACCGTGTTGAACTGATATTGCTGCGCCTGCGCTTGGCTGCTGGGCACGAGCCACGCGACGGACAACATGACACAAAGCGATGCCCCCCGAAGGGTCTTGCCGACATTGCTGCGCTGCGCCCATTCGACGGGCATTCTGCCCTCGTTCCTCAGTCCCATTACACCGACCCGTTTTTTTACGACATTGTTGTCAACCTGACTACGCAGGTTAACGGGGTTTGTCAAAAGCAACGGCGGGAAAAATATACCATATCATGCGGCAAGTTGAGCCAGAATGACATGATGGGACAAGATCGTGTGAAACTGCCCGATCCGGCAACTCGCAGCGGTCAGAGAGAGGCGACAAAGGCTCCGGCGGAAAGCGCCGCGGCAATGGCCGCGCCAAAGAACGCGCGGTCCCAATTCAGGTCCAAAAGCAGGCTCAGGCCGCGGTATGTTCCTTGCAAGACGTGCATTTTCGGTTCCTTCTCGATGAAGGGAAACCATAGCCAAAGATTGCGGCACGATTTTGTTCAATCGTGGCCATTTGAAGGCATTGCGCCCTGCCCCGAAGGGCAAGGCGCAGGCTCTCTTTCGCTGTCGTTGCGCCGTTTAGGGGCAGAACAGATCATTGCCGAGCGCAAAGAGCATCAGTGTCAGCACCAAGGCGATGCCAATGCTCATTAAAAAGCGCAGCGCGCCGTCGCTGGGCGGTTTGCCGGTCACCGCCTCATAGGCGTAGAACACCAGATGCCCGCCGTCCAAAGCCGGGATCGGGAAGAGGTTCAGCAGACCGACCGCCGTGCTCAGCACCGCGATGAAATAGATGAAGGACTGCGCCCCTTGGCTCGCCATCGCGCCCGAGGTCTGGGCGATGCCCACCGGGCCGCTGAGGTTGCAGGTGCTGATATTGCCCACGATCATCTCACGCAGGCCCGAGATCGAGCCGGTGATAATGCGCCAAGTGTTGTCCAAACCGGTGCCGAGGGCCTCACCCACGCCGGGGGTATCAGTCGCAGGCACGAAGGCCATGCCGCCAACGATGCCAATGCGCAGGTTCTGTTTGAAACTGCCATCGGGCTGCGGCTCATCCGTGGCTTTGGGGACAAGAGTGAAAGGCAAGCTCTCGCCATCGCGCCAGACGGTCAACTCCTGCGGTGCCCCTTCGGAGGCTTCGACCACCTCTTTCAATTCCCCAAAGGCCACGATCTCTTGCCCATTCACCGCGGTGATCACATCGCCGCTGCGCAGACCGGCTTCTTGCGCCGCCGATTGCGGGGCGACGTTGCTGACCAGCGGCGGCATAAGATAGGGGCCAGGCACGGTTAGCTCTTCGCCATCGCGGGTGACGTCATAGCTCAGCACCGCTTCCTGCGGCAGATTGGTCAGGAAATCGCCATAGCGTTCCCCGGCAGAGAGCGAGGGCACCGGGGTGCCTTCGACCGCGCGCAGAATATCGCCCGGAGCCAACTCATAGGCGTCATTGGGCAACGCCCGCAATTCCCCGACGGTGAGCGGATCACGAGCGGTTCCGGCGGTCATCGCAACGGCAAAGAAGATGAGGATCGACAGGGCAAAGTTGAACACCGGCCCCGCCGCCACGGTCAACGCGCGGGCATAGAGCGGCGCGCCGTGCATCGTGTGGCGCAGCGCCTCGGGGTCGTCGGCAAGCGCTTCCATCGCGGTCTCATCCTTGCCGGAGGCCGCGTTGGAGTCGCCTGCGAATTTCACATAGCCGCCAAAGGGCAGCAGCGCGAACTGCCACCGCGTGCCGCGTTTGTCGACGCGCGAGAACAGCACCGGGCCGAAACCGAGGCTGAAGACATCCGCCTTGATCCCGGTCCAACGGCCCACGATGTAGTGCCCGTATTCGTGGATCGCCACGATCACCGACAGCGCCACGACAAAGGCCAGTATCGTCCAGATCAGCCCGCCGAACTCCGGCAAAAACCCCATGATGTCCAACGTACTACCCTGCCCTTTTCTGAATTGCGGCCTCTGCCGCCTTGCGTGCGAGTTGGTCCGCCTGCGCCACCAGTTCAAGTGTCATGTCGTCGCGGCCCTGCGCGGCCTCTTCGGCGCGGCGCTCCAGCACCTCTTCGACGATCTCGGCCATCTGCGTGAAGCGCAGCCGTCCGTCGATGAAACCGTCAAGCGCCACTTCCTTGGCCGCGTTAAAGACCGCGCCCATCAGACCGCCCGCTGCCATGACGTCCCGCGCCAGCCGCAGCGCGGGCCAGCGGGCGTCATCGGGGGCGGTGAAATCGAAACGTCCAATCTTGGTCAGGTCCAACCGCTCGACCGGGAGATGCCCGCGCGCGGGGTGGTGCAGCGCATAGCCGATGGCATGGCGCATATCCGCGGGGCCGACATGGGCCATCAGCCCCCCGTCGCAAAAGCCCACCAGCGCATGGATCATCGACTGCGGATGCACCAGCACCTCAATCGCCTCGGGGGAGACGCCGAAAAACTCACGCGTCTCAATGACTTCCATCGCCTTGTTAAACATCGACGCCGAGTCGATGGTGATGCGCTGCCCCATGTCCCAATTGGGATGGCTTGAGGCTTGGTCGAGCGTCGCATGGGCAAGGTCTTCGAGCGGCCAATCGCGAAACGCGCCGCCGCTGGCGGTGATGATGACACGCTCAACGGCGGCCATGTCTTCGCCGACCAGCGCCTGAAATACGGCGGAATGTTCACTGTCGACGGGCAGGATCGTCGCGCCGTGGCGCGCGGCCTCTCCCATGATCAGCGCCCCGGCGCAGACCAACGATTCCTTGTTGGCCAGTGCCAGCGTGCCACCTTGGCGCAGCGCCGCCAGCCCCGGTGCCAGCCCCGCCGCCCCGATGATCGCCGACATGGTCCAATCCGCCGGGCGCGATGCGGCCTCGGTGATCGCCTCGGCCCCCGCTGCGGCTTCGACACCGCTGCCACTGAGCGCGTCGCGCAGATCGTCCAGCAGGTCTTCGCGGGCGGTGACGGCCACATCGGCCTTCAGCGCAATGGCATCCTTGGCCAATTGCGCGATATTGCCCGCGCCGGTAAGGGCCACGACCTCATAGGCGTCGGGCGCGCGGCGGATCAGGTCAATCGTGTTCTGACCTATAGAGCCGGTCGCCCCCAGTATCGAAATCTTGCGCGGCATAGCGGGTCAGTTCACACCCGGCGGGAAACCGATCAGCGGCCCGACGATCAGCAAGAAAACGGCAGCGCCGAGCATCCCGTCAAAACGGTCCAACAGACCGCCATGGCCGGGGATCAGGGCCGAGCTGTCTTTGACGCCCATCTTTCGCTTCATGCCCGACTCCGCCATATCGCCCATCTGAGAGGCCATCGACAGCGCCACCGAGATGCCAACGAGTTGCAGGCCAAAGCCCGTGTTGAACGAGAAAATCAGCCCGACAACAGCCGCCCCGACCCAGCCCGAGGCGGTACCGGACCATGTTTTCTTGGGGCTGACCTTGGGCCAGAATTTGGGCCCGCCGATGGCGCGGCCTGCGAAATAGCCCACAACATCGGTCACCACGACCACCAGCACCAGCCACATCAACCAGCCAAAGCCCATGTCATCGCGCAGCTGGATCAGGCCAAAGCCCGCCAGCAGGATCAGCGCGGTAAAACTCATGTAAAGCGTGCGATTGGCGCTCAATAGTGCAAAGCCCGCCAGCGCCGGGGCCAGCAAAAGCGGCAGGCCAAAGCCCACCGGCAGATAGACCGAGGCCAGAACCGCCGCCGCGGTCACCAGCCCCAATTGCCAAGCCGCCGCTTGCCCCTGCCCGCGCAGCATGCCGACCAATTCCCAGACCATCATGCCGCAGATTAGCGCCACCAGCAGATGAAAGACGGTGCCGCCCAACCAGATGCCCAAAAGACCGATCAAGATCATCGCGCTGGCCGACAGCATGCGGGCGCGTAGGTCGGACCATTGTTCAGGTGATTTCATCGCAGCTCTCCTCAGGTCTTGACCGCACCGAACCGCCTGTCGCGCCCGCCATAGGCGGCGCAGAGCCGGGCGAATTCCTCGCGGGTGAAATCCGGCCACAGCGTGTCGATGAACTCATATTCCGCATAGGCCGATTGCCACAGCAGAAAGTTCGAAATCCGCGCCTCGCCGCTGGTGCGGATCACCAGATCGGGGTCGGGCAACACATGGGTATCGAGGTAGCGCGGCAGGGTCTCTTCGTCCACCGAGTCAGGGTCGAGCTTGCCGCTGGCGACATCTTGGGCCAAGCGGTGCGTGGCACGAGCCACCTCATCGCGGCCGCCATAATTGAGCGCGATCGTCAGATTGATGCGGGTGTTATGGGCGGTATGGGCCTCAAGCTCTCCCATGAGCTTGATCAGCTTGTCATCCAGCCGGTCGCGATCCCCAATGAACCGCACCCGCGCGCCGTAATCGCTGAGGCTGCGCATTTCCTTGGAAATATAGCGCCGAAACAGGGACATAAGTCCCGCCACTTCGACCTGCGTGCGCTTCCAATTCTCGGTCGAGAAGGCAAAGATCGTCAGATACTCGACCCCCACATCGGGGCAGCATTCGACGATCTCGCGCACGCGTTTGGCGCCGGCGTGATGCCCAAAAAGCCGGGGCCGCCCGCGTTGGGTGGCCCAACGGCCATTGCCGTCCATGATGATCGCCACATGGCGTGGCCCGCCGGGTATCGTTTGGGGCTGAATTTCGGCGGTGCTCATGTCTCGACCTTTTTCTTTCAAGTTCTGTTTCCCTGCGTCTTGGCGGGGTCAGACTTGCATGATTTCGGCCTGTTTCGTCTCAAGCTGTTCATCAATGAGCGTAATGAAACGGTTGGTCAGATCCTGCACTTCGCCTTCCCAGATTTTCTGGTCGTCCTCGGACATGGCGCCGTCGTTCTTGGCTTTCTTGATCTGGTCCATCCCGTCGCGGCGGATGTTGCGGATCGAGACGCGCGCGTGTTCGGCATATTGCCCTGCGACCTTGGTCAACTGGGTCCGGCGCTCTTCGTTCAGCTCGGGGATCGGCAGCATGATGATGGTGCCGTTCAGCTGCGGGTTGATGCCCAGTCCGCTTTCGCGAATGGCCTTCTCAACCTTGCCGACGAGACCCTTGTCCCAGACGTTGATCGTAACCATGCGCGGCTCTGGCACGTTGACGGTGCCGACTTGGTTCACCGGGGTCATTTGGCCATAAGCCTCGACCATCACCGGCTCCAGCATGGAGGCCGAGCCACGCCCTGTGCGCAGCGATGCGAACTCGGTCCGAAGCGACGCAATCGCGCCGTTCATCCGCCGTTCAAGATCATCGGTATCGAGCATAAATTCGTCTGACATGGCGAGCCTGCTTGTTGTTTCCTTGCGTTACGGCTTTCTAACGGTGGCGCGGCGCTTTCACAACTGCCCATTGTTACGCCACCATACGCGCACCGCGCCCCTTCGTGAGAGACGCGGCGGCGATAGGCCAATCACCCTGCCGTCGGACGATGCCTTGCGATGCGGGCCGGAGTTACCCGACGCGGGTATAGGTGCCCTGCCCCGCCAAGATGCCTTGGAAGCCGCCCGGCTCATCCAGCGAGAAGACGATGATCGGCAGGTTGTTGTCCCGCGCCAGCGCGATGGCAGAGGCGTCCATTACCCCCAGCCGCTTTTGCAGCACGTCATCATAGCTCACCAGATCATAGCGTTTCGCATCGTCGAACTTGGCCGGGTCCTTGTCATAGACACCGTCGACCTTGGTGCCCTTGAAGATCGCCTCGCAGGACATCTCATTGGCGCGCAGGGTCGCGGCGGTGTCGGTGGTGAAATAGGGGTTGCCGGTGCCCGCGGCAAAGATGCAGACCCGTTTCTTCTCAAGGTGGCGCACGGCGCGGCGGCGGATATAGGGTTCGGCCACTTCGTTCATGGTGATCGCGCTGATCACGCGGGTGTGGATGCCCAGACCTTCGAGCGCCGATTGCATCGCCAGCGCGTTCATCACGGTGGCGAGCATCCCCATGTAATCCGCCGTCGTCCGCTCCATCCCCTGCGCCGAGCCTTGCAGCCCGCGGAAGATGTTGCCCCCGCCGATCACCATGCAGATCTCGACGCCCAAGCTGTGCACCGATTGCACCTCGCGGGCGATGCGTTCGACAGTTGGCGGGTGCAGACCATAGCCGAGGTCACCCATCAGCGCCTCCCCGGAAATCTTTAGCATCACGCGGTTAAAGGAGACTTGGGGGGTGTCTTGGGACATCGGGCACACCTTACTATTTCACCAACCGGGGGAGATTTAAGCCTTGCGGCGGTGAAGGGTTTTCATTTCGCGCCAAAATGTCGCAAATACGCCCAAGGTTCAATGCGGGACGTAAGGAAGACGCAAAGAAATGCCGGATATTCCCAAGGCCCAGATGAACGCCCTGTTGCAGGGCTTGCCGCCCGAACGGCCGGTGTTGATCGCCGGGCCGACCGCCAGTGGCAAATCCGCCCTTGCCCTCGCCATTGCCGAGGCGCAGGGCGGCGTGATCGTCAACGCCGATGCCAGTCAGGTCTACGCCCCCCTGCGCATCATCAGCGCCCGCCCCTCGCCCGAGGAAGAGGCCCGCGTGCCGCATCTGCTCTATGGTCATCTGGCCGAAGATGCGCCCTATTCCACCGGCCATTGGCTGCGCGAGGTCGCCCCACTGCTGGAGGGCGACCAGCGGGTGATCATCACCGGGGGCACCGGGCTTTACTTCTCTGCCCTGACGCAGGGGCTGGCCGAGATTCCGGCCACCCCGGTAGAGGTGCGCGCCCAAGGCGACGAGATGGCGCTCGAAGACCTGTTGGCCGGGCTGGATGCCGAAACCGCCGCAGGCCTCGACCAACGCAACCGCGCGCGGGTGCAACGCGCTTGGGAAGTGTGGCAGGCCACCGGGCGCGGCCTGTCGGACTGGCAGCGCGACACCGGCGCGCCGCTTTTGCCGCTGGCGGACTGTCTGCCGATCGCCTTCGATGTCGAGCGGGATTGGCTGAACGCCCGCATCGCGCAGCGCTTTGACCTGATGCTAAAGCAAGGCGCCTTGGAAGAGGTCGCTGCCCTTCGGCCGCGCTATGACCCATCGCTGCCCGCCCATCGCGCCATCGGCGTGCCGGAACTGATCCGCCACCTCGACGGCGACTGGCCGCTGCACCGCGCCCGCGAAGCTGCCGTGGTCGCCACCCGCCGGTTCGCCAAACGGCAGCGCACTTGGATGCGCAGTAAGATGACAGATTGGCAGCGGGTGACGCCGGAATAGCCGCCGAGCGGGCGGAATTTCTTGCGTTATCCCAACCCTCCGCTAGCCTGACGTTGATGATTGCCCTTGTAGGGTTTCCATTTCTCAACGAAAGCGCCGCGTGCCCGAAACAGAGATTCAAACCCAGTCCTTGGCCCAGCTTTCGGCGGGGCAAGACTGGCGGCTGACCCTCGCGCATGACCGCGACCACCACCTTTTGATCTGGATCACCCGGGGCCAAGGGCGGCTGTTGCTCGATGGTCAACGCCGCGGCATCAGCCCGCATAACGCACTTTGGATACCGGCGCGGTCGCTCTTCGCGCTGGAGCTGGGCTATCAATGTCTGGGCCATGCGGTGCTGATCCCCGAAGACAGTGACGAAAGCCTGCCCGAGACCCCGGGCCAATTGCGCATCCGCGATGGGGCCGCGCAATCGGAGATCTCAACCCTTATCGAACAGACCCAACGGGAGGTCCAACAGGCCCGCCCCCTGCACCAAGATGCGCTCAAAGCGCAGGTGGCGCTGATGTCGGTCTGGCTGCGCCGCCAGATCATGGCAGAGGCGCCTACCACCCCCCGGCCCAAGGCAGGCGACAGGCTGAGCGCGCGGTTCTGCGCCTTGGTCACTCAAGGCGCCCCCAAGGGCACCAGCATGGCCGAACACGCCGCAGCTCTCGGCGTGACCCCAACCCATCTGACCCGCGCCGTGAAGGCGGCCACCGGCAAATCCGCCGCTGACCTTCTCACCGAGCGCAGTTGCCATGCCGCCCGTCGCCTGCTGGCCGAGACCGATCACACCGCTGCCGAGATCGCCGCCACCTTGGGCTTCGGCTCTGCCGCCTATTTCACCCGTTTCATGCAACAGCACAGCGGCCTGCCCCCCAGCAAACTGCGCTGAGAGCCGGGCCGAAATGTCGCTTTATGACCCTCAGCATGTCGCAAAAACTCCTCCAAACTCCTCAGCCGAATGTTGACGCGCGAGTAATTTCCGTGCCTCATGGCTGAACCGCTCCGCACAGGGGCGGGGCAATGAACAAGCGTAGGCTGCTAGAAAGACCGCCAAAAGGTCTTCGGCACCCCAGCGCCACAAGGCAGAGAAGACCTGCCACGCACAGAACCGGCGCCCTCAAGGCGCCGCACGAATTAAAAAGCCAAAAGGCCGCATCGTCGGGCCAAGTCACCGCCCGACCCTGCTACAGGGGACCACATGGGACTATTCATTTTGCGCCGGCTGGGTGTGATGTTGCTGACGGCGCTTTGCCTGACGTTCATCGTTTTCTGGCTGACCAATCTCTATCCGAACCTTGAAAAACTCGCCAAGACCCAAGGCAACTTCCGCATGTCGGACGAGGCCGTGGCCAGCTACCTCGAAGACCGCGGCTACTTGCAGCCCACGGTCGACAAGTTCGGCGAATGGCTAGGCGTGCTGCCCGGCTGGGTCACGGAAGGCGACACGCCCGAGGAAACCTTTGGCCGCTGTTTCGCCCCCGGCACCCCGGAGGAGGACCGCCCCACCCGCTGCGGCATCCTGCAAGGCGATTGGGGGTTCTCGACCGTCTTCAAAGAACCCGTGGGCGAAACGGTGCTGACCCGTCTGGCACTCACCGGCAAGCTGATGTTCTGGGTGCTGGTGCTGATGGTCCCCTCGGCGCTGATCGTGGGCGTGCTGGCGGGGATGCGCGAAGGCTCCAAGCTCGACCGCTCGCTCTCCACCTTCTCGATCGCCACCACGGCGACGCCTGAATATGTCTCGGGGGTGATCTTCATTGCGGTGCTCGCCTCCTCGCGCTTTGGCCTCTCCCCGCTTTTGGCTGAATGGGGCTGGATCGACAGCAAGACGCTGTTTCTCGGCTCCGCCACCTCGGCCATGAAAGATGCGACCTTCTGGAACTTCTTCCTGCCGGTGCTGACCATCTCGCTCTACGGCATGGGCTATATCGCGCGGATGACACGGGCCTCGATGACCGAGGTGATGACCGCGCAATATATCCGCACCGCAAGGCTCAAGGGGGTGAAATTCTCAGAGATCGTGCTGAAACACGCGCTGCGCAACGCGCTCATTGCGCCCTTCACCGTCATCATGCTGCAAATCCCGTGGCTATTGAACGGCGTGGTGATCGTCGAGACCCTGTTCAACTACAAGGGCTTTGGCTGGCTGCTGGTGCAAGCCGCGGCCAATAACGACATCGAACTGCTGCTCGCGGTCTCGGTCGTGTCGGTGATCGTCGTCCTTGTGACGCAGCTGATCTCGGACATCGGCTACGTCTTCCTCAACCCGCGCATTCGCATTTCTTAACGGAGCTTGGACATGGAACCTTTGACATGGACCGGGTCGCTTGCGGGGCTCAACATCATCTTCCTCGGTCTCGCGGTGCTTCTGGCCTTGGCCGTGGCAGTGCAGATCGTCGTTTCCTTCTTTCCCGCCAGTGAGGCACGGCAGATCAACCCGGACGGCACCGTCGCCCGGCAAGCCGGGCTGGCGGGCGGGGTGAACCGGGCGGTGATCCTGCTCTTTGCGCTGCTGATCCTCGTGCTGCTGATCTATATCATCGCAGGCGCCTTCATGGGACCGCAGGCGGGCATCATCGGCGGCATGTCGCAGCAGATGCTGCCCGTGTGGATCGCGCTGATCTTGACCTTCGCGCTCTCTATCCACTTCAAGCGGCGGCTCGGCCTTTACGGCAAGCTTTTTGACAGCACCGTCGGCATGATCGGTTTCGCCATCGTCATGTTCTGGGTCTACACCGGCATCTTCGGCGGGCTGTTCGATCTGTTGGTGACGCATGACAGCCTCAGCCAGACCTCGGGGATGAAGAACAAACTGCCCGGCACGCCCCTGCGCAGCCCGGATGAAGGCGAATACCCTTGGTTCCTTCTGGGGGGTGACAACCTAGCCCGCGATGTCTTTTCCCGGCTGATCAAAGGGTCTTGGGTCGTGGTGCAGATCGCGCCGATGGCGACGCTCTTTGCCTTTATGGTGGGGATCACGCTGGGCCTGCCTGCGGGCTACTATGGCGGGCGGTTGGATACAGTGCTGAGCTTTCTGGCGAACCTGATCCTCGCCTTCCCGGTGATCCTGCTCTTCTACCTGCTGGTCACGCCCGAGATCGTGCTGACCGGCATCCCGAACTACATGGCGGTGTTCCTGTTCATCTTCCCGCTGATCTTCCTCGCCGTGCTGTTGAACGCGCGCTACTACACGCAACCTTCGTTCCGCACGCCGCTTCTGATCGTGGTGCTTGGGGTGGTCGGCTGGCTCTACCTGTCGCTGGTCTCCACCGACGGGGCGATCGTGGCGACGGACAGCTACCGCATTCCGGGCCTGCCAAGCATGATCGACCTTTTCGACATCGACCCCGGCGTGCTGGTGGTCTTTGTCTCGGTGGTCTTCGTGAACTCGCCCACGGTGTTCCGCATCGTGCGCGGCTTGGCACTCGACATCAAAACCCGCGACTACGTCGCCGCCGCCCAGACCCGTGGCGAAGGCCCGTGGTATATCATGCTGTGGGAAATCCTGCCCAATGCGCGCGGGCCGCTGATCGTCGATTTCTGCCTGCGCATCGGCTATACCACGATCCTTCTGGGCACGCTGGGCTTCTTCGGCCTCGGGCTGGAGAGCGAGAGCCCCGATTGGGGCAGCACGATCAACGCGGGCCGCCGCCTGCTGTCGCTCTACCCGCATGCCGCTATTGCGCCTGCGCTGGCGCTGCTAAGCCTCGTGCTGGGTCTGAACCTCTTGGCCGATGGCCTGCGCGAAGAATCCCTGCGCGACTAAAAAACATCCTCCGGGGGGGGGCCAGCCCTCCCGGCCCCTTTTGATCCCCCGACTGGGAGAGCCAAATGCCAAAGACTGATTACGACGGTCCCATTCTTGAGATCAACAACCTGTCGATCTCCTTCTTCACCCGCCTGCGGGAAATTCCCGCCGTGATGGACTTTTCCGTCAACGTCCAACCCGGAGAGGCCGTGGGGCTGGTGGGCGAAAGCGGCTGCGGCAAATCCACCGTGGCGTTGGGCGTGATGCAGGATCTGGGTCGCAATGGCCGGATCGTCGGCGGCTCCATCAAATTCAAAGGCCGCGACCTGAGCGAGATGAGCACAGAAGAGCTACGCGACATACGCGGCAGCGAGATCGCGATGATCTACCAAGAACCGATGGCGAGCCTCAATCCCGCCATGCGGATCGGCAAACAATTGATGGAAGTGCCGATGATCCATGCCGGCATGTCCGAAAAGGAAGCCTACGCGCGCGCCTTGCAAGTGGTCACGGACGTAAAGCTGCCGGACCCCGAGCGCATCCTGAAGGCCTATCCGCACCAGCTTTCGGGCGGCCAGCAGCAACGTATCGTCATCGCCATGGCGCTGATGTCCGAACCCTCGCTCTTGATCCTCGATGAGCCGACCACCGCGCTCGACGTGACCGTCGAGGCGGCGGTGGTGGAACTGGTGAAGGATCTGGGCAAGAAATACGGCACCTCGATGCTCTTCATCTCGCACAACCTCGGACTGGTGCTGGAAACCTGCGACCGGATCTGCGTGATGTACTCGGGCGAAGCGGTCGAGAAAGGCTCGATCGAGGATGTCTTTGACGAGATGCAGCATCCCTATACGCAGGCGCTGTTCCGTTCGATCCCGCTGCCGGGGGCGGATAAAAACGCGCGGCCCCTGAAGGCCATCCCGGGCAATTTCCCCCTGCCCCATGAACGCCCGCCGGGCTGTAACTTCGGCCCGCGCTGCGACTATTTCGTCCCCGGCCGCTGCGACGCCGCGCCGATCCCGATGGAGAGCGTGCCCGGCAACGACCGGCATGAGACCCGCTGCATTCGGTTTCAAGAGATCGACTGGCAAGCGCCCTTGGAGCTGGCCGAGGTCAAGGAAAAGAGCGATGTCGGTGAGGTCGTCCTCAAAATGGACAAGCTCAAGAAATACTACCAAGTCGCGGCCAATGCCATGTTCGGCGGCGGCAATACCAAAGTGGTCAAAGCCAATGAAACCCTCAGCTTCGAGGCCCATGAAAGTGAAACCCTCGCCATCGTGGGCGAGTCGGGCTGCGGCAAGTCCACATTCGCCAAGGTGCTGATGGGGCTAGAGACGGCGACCGAGGGGCATATCTACCTCGACGGGCAGGACATCGGCGGCGTGCCGATTGATGACCGCACGACCAAGAACGTGGCCGATGTGCAGATGGTGTTCCAAAACCCCTTTGACACGCTCAACCCCTCGATGACCGTGGGGCGGCAGATCATCCGCGCCTTGGAGATCTTCCGCATCGGCAAGAATGAGAAAGAGCGCCGCCAGCGTATGCTGGAACTGCTCGATCTGGTGAAACTGCCCCGCGAATTCGCAGGCCGGATGCCGCGCCAACTCTCGGGCGGGCAAAAGCAGCGCGTCGGCATCGCCCGCGCCTTTGCGGGGGATGCGCGGATCGTGGTGGCGGACGAGCCGGTCTCGGCCCTCGACGTGAGCGTGCAGGCGGCCGTCACCGACCTGCTGATGGAGATCCAACGCGAGCAGAAGACGACGCTTTTGTTCATCTCCCACGACCTGTCCATCGTGCGCTATCTCTCGGACCGGGTGATGGTGATGTATCTGGGCCATGTGGTCGAACTGGGCGACACCGATCAGGTCTTCGCCCCGCCCTATCACCCCTATACCGAAGCGCTGCTGAGCGCGGTGCCGATTGCCGATACCAAGGTGAAAAAGAAACACATCGTGCTAGATGGCGACGTGCCCTCGGCAATGAACCCGCCTCCGGGCTGCCCCTTCCAGACGCGCTGCCGGTGGAAGTCGCAGGTGCCCGGCGATCTGTGCGAACGCGAGGTGCCGCCGATGGTGACCATGGCCGATGGGCATCAAATCAAATGCCACCTCTCGGCCCAGCAATTCGCCGAGATGGAGCCGGTGATTGAGACAGGCACGGCGGCCGAATGAAAAAAGGCGCGGTTCCGAAGAACCACGCCTCATACCTCAGGCTATCTAAGGGGGAACGGCCTGAGGCTATGACGATCCGGCCTGCACGGCCAAATCAGACCCGGATTTAGGGATCAACAGGCGAACCGGCAGTGTTCACATTGGCCAGACCTTCGGCGACAACGTCAGCGAAGGTAGAGACGAGCGCCACGTAGAATTCAGTTTCGGACGGCTGCACGTTGACATAGCCTTCGGGCGCGATCTCATCGCCGCTATAGGCCGAAATCATGACCGGGAAGCTCAGGCCCGCGTTGTCGCCGGTGGGGCTTGTGATATCAACAACGCCTTCCAACTCGTTGAATTCCTTGCTGTCGGGCAGCATTGTCGCGCCGTTCAAAGAGATTTTGCGGATGTCGATCTTGATCTGCGGATCGGACCCATCGCTGCTCATCGGCACGCGCTCTGCCACTTCGGCGCGCAGGTCTTCTTCCAGATCAGGATAGAAATCCATGGCATTGCTGTCAGCCGCGGCGGCGACAGAGGATTCGACGTCGATTTTCGAGACCATGATCTTGTCATCGGCGAAGGCAGAGCCGCTCAGCGCGATAACGCTTACACCAGCGGCAAGGGCGATGTTTTTCATATTCGTCAGCATGTCGTTCTCCTTTGATCTTTCCTCTCTGCGGCGAGAATGCCCCGCTGCAAAGTTTCTGATCAGAGAACACCACGATTGCCCCGACGGTTCCCAAGGGGGCCGATGCCAGAGGGGCTTGCGGGGGTGCAAATAGGCGGACAAACGCCCAAGCGCTGTTCCAACCCCATAAATATCAATGAGTTAGATGCCCGTGATCACTTTAACGTAATTGCGGGTTTCCTTGTAGGGCGGGATGCCCCCGTATTTCTTCACCGCCCCCGGCCCCGCATTATAGGCGGCCAGCGCCAGCTCCCAACTGCCGAAAGCGCGGTACTGCATCTTGAGGTAACGCGCCCCGCCTTCGAGGTTTTGCACCGGATCGGCGGGATCGACACGCAGCGCCCGCGCGGTCTGCGGCATCAACTGCGCCAGCCCCATCGCCCCCTTGTGCGACAGCGCCTTAGGGTTCCACCCGCTTTCCTGCTGCACCAGCCGCAAAAACAGATCGACCGGGATGCCGTGGCGCGTGGCCGCGGCGCGGGCATGGGTTAGAAAGGCCCCTTTGTAAGACCCGTTGTATTTCGGCACGTCCCATTTCGTCGGGGTGACAACCTTGGGCGGTTGCAGCCGCACGGAGGCGGAATATTGTTTGGATGCCCGATTATCGAGGATGCTTTTCTGCGAAGCGAACAGCCCCGCACGGTTCTTGCTGGCGAACATATCGGCAGCCGCTGGCGCTGCCCCCATCGCGATCATCCCGGCTGCCGTCAAACCCACCGCGGCCAGACCGGCCAAAAGTCCCGTCTTTCGCATATCTGCCCCCTGCCGTTGCATTGCGCGCAGTATACTTAAATACGCCCCTTCTACCAGCCCCCGAAATCCCGGCCATTTCGCGGGCCGTGGCGATGGGCGGCGGGATGGAAAGCCGGTGTCATCCGGCGAACAAGCACGATATAAACAGCCGAATTGGGCGCGCTCGGATTCGCGCCCGACGCAATGACACAGCAATGACAAACGAGGGGGCAAGATGGCCGGCTCAGTGAACAAAGTGATCCTTATCGGCAACCTCGGGCGCGACCCCGAGGTGCGGTCGTTCCAGAACGGCGGCAAAGTGTGCAACCTGCGCATCGCCACCTCGGAGACATGGAAAGACCGCAACACCGGTGAGCGCCGCGAGAAGACCGAATGGCATTCGGTGGCGATCTTTCAAGAAGGGCTCGTCCGCGTGGCCGAGCAATACCTCAAGAAGGGCTCCAAAGTGTATATCGAGGGCCAGTTGCAGACCCGCAAATGGCAGGACCAATCGGGCGCAGACCGCTATAGCACCGAAGTCGTGCTGCAAGGCTTCGGCGGCACGCTGACCATGCTCGACGGTCCCGGCGGCGGCTCCGGCGGCGGCGGTGGTGGTGGCGGCTACGGTGGTGGCGGCGGTGGCGGCTACGGCGGTGGCGGCAACGACTACGGCTATGACAGCGGCCCGTCCTCTTCGGGCGGCGGTGGCGGCGGCGGTAGCCGTGACCTCGATGATGAGATCCCGTTCTGATTTAGACTATTGGGTGGGGCGCTGGAGCGCCCTGCCCGCCTTGAGCGACGGCTCAAGATTACCACCCAGCCCGGAATCAAGCCGAAGGCGCCGGGCCATCGCCTGCCCGCCCCACCGGGTAGGCGATGGCCCTCGGCTAGACAGCAGCCTCGCGCAGAGACACCTCTCAGGCCAACTGATCCGAAAATTACCTAGCCCGAATTTTAACTGCAGGCGATGGCCCTTTACGCGAAGCCGTAGCCTTGGGGCTTCAGCCGAGCGCATCCCGCAGCAGCCCAAGCACCTCGGCGTTCTCCACCTCGGCCCCCGCAAAGGCCTGCCCGATGCCGCGTGCCAGAACAAAGCGCAAACGGCCATCAACCACCTTTTTATCCTGCCCCATCAGCCGCAGCAGTTCCTCGGCTTCGGGCAGATCGCCGGGAATATCGCGCAGGTCGGTCTTCATGCCCATCTGCACCAAATGGGCGCGCAGACGGCTCGGGTCTTCCTGCGGGCAAAGCCCCTGCCGCGCGGAAAGCTCAAAAGCCAGTGCACAGCCAATCGCCACCCCTTCGCCATGCAGCAGCCGGTCGGAATAGCCCGTCGCCGCCTCAAGCGCATGGCCGAATGTATGGCCAAGGTTCAAAAGCGCACGGTCGCCCTGCTCGGTCTCATCCCGCTCAACGATATCGGCTTTCATCTGAACCGACCGGCGCACCGCTTCGATGCGGGCGGCCATATCGCCCGCCGCAAGGGCCGGGCCCTGCGCCTCCAGCCAGTCAAAGAACGCCGCATCGCCGAGCAGCCCGTATTTCACCACCTCGCCATAACCGGCGAGGAAATCCCGTTCGGGCATGGTGCCCAACACCTCGGTATCCGCCAGCACGAGGCTGGGCTGGTGGAAGGCCCCGATCAGGTTCTTGCCTTGGCGCGCGTTGATCCCGGTCTTGCCGCCCACCGAACTGTCGACCTGCGCCAAAAGAGAGGTGGGGATCTGCACGAAACGCACCCCGCGCCGCAATACGGCAGCGGCAAAACCCACCAGATCACCGATCACCCCACCGCCAAAGGCCACAACGATATCGCCGCGCTCCACCTGCTCATCAAGCAGCCAGTCCACGCAGCGCTGAAGATTGGCCCAATCCTTGGTCCCCTCGCCGGGGGCGAGTTCCAGCGCAGACATCGCGATGCCCTCGGCGGCCAAGCCCTCCCGCAGGGATTGCAGATGCAAAGTGGCGACGCGGCTTTCGGTGATGACGGCCACCCGCTTGCGGCGCAGCAGCGGCGCGATCAGCGCGCCGGCATCCCCCAGCAAGCCCGCCCCGATAACCACGTCATACTCCCGCCCCGGCAGGGCGACGGAAACCGTCTCACGCATCCAATCTCTCCAAAACATCGGGCCTTGTCAGCAGCTTGTCGATCACCCGGTTGGCCATGGCGTCAATCGACAGACGCGGATCGCAGCGCACCGAAAGGTCCGCCAGCCGGTAAAGCGGCACCCGGTCGCGATAGAGCGCCCCCAGCGTCGCCTTGGGATCAGCCGTGCGCAGCAGCGGACGGCTGTCCTTGTAGCGCACCCGGTTCCACAGCAGATCCAAATCCGCATCGAGCCAAAGCGCCACACCGTAAGCCGCGATATTGTCGCGGTTCACCTCGGCCAGAAAGGCACCACCACCGGTCGACAGGATGCAACGTTCCTCGGCCAAAAGCCGCGCGATCACCTCGGTCTCGCGTTTGCGAAAGAACGGCTCGCCGTCGCGTGTGAAAATCTCAGGCACGCTGAGATTGGCCGCTGCTTCGATCTCCGCATCGCTGTCCAGAAAAGGCGCGCACAGTTTGGCCGAGACCGCACGCCCCACCGCCGTCTTGCCCGCGCCCATCATGCCAACCAGCGCCACCGTCTTGTTCAGACGGTAGCGGGGCGGCGTTTCTTCGCCATCGGTGATGCTGTGCTTAATTCCGCTCATTTTTCTCTGAATGACGTGATCTTGCCGAAAAGGCCATATATAGTTTGGCAAAATAGCAGAATTCCGGGCAGGCATAAATCATGGGTAAACTTTTTAAGTTGTTGATATTTCTATTGATTGTCGGCTTCATCGGTCTTGTGGGCTATGCCTATGTCGGGCCTTTCTTTGGCGTGGATTTTTCGCCCGAACAGATTGAGACGCGCCAGCCTGTCACGCTGACAGCGGATTGAGCGGCGTGGCAAACGCCCTGTCCAAAGGCAAATGGGCCCTTTGTGCTGCATTGATCTGCTCGGTCAGCGCCACGGCCCTACTGGCCGAATCCGAAGAAGACCGCAATCTGGGCCGCGAATCGCGTCAGGCGGCTCAGCAGCAAGGACAATCCCCCGCGGCCAATGATCAGCCGCTTTCGGTGATCGACTGGCTCGGCGCGCAATCGCCGCCCGAAAACCGGCCCAAACGCCCGCCCAACCCGGGCCGGGTGCCGGAACCGCCCGTGGCCGACAGCGCCCTGCCGCCGCCCGTGCAGGTCACGCCCTTGGGCGATGGCGCGCCGCGCCGCATCGGGCTGGTGCCCGGCTCTGTCACCGGGCTGCGCGGGGACATCTGGCTGGGCAGCGACACGACCGCCCTGATCGACCGCATCCGCGACCTGCCCGACCTGCATCTGCCCGCCGCGCAGGCGCTGCTGTACACCGTGCTTCTGGCCGAGGCACAGGCCCCGCAGGGCGAGGCGCGCAATGGCGATCTTTTGGCGCTGGCGCGGGGCGAAAAGCTGATGGAGCTTGGCGCCCTCGACCCGGCTCTGTCGCTGATCGAACAGGCCGGGGTGACCACCTCGACGGCGCATTTCGACCTGTGGATGCAGCTTTCCCTGCTCACCGGGACCGAACATCGCGTCTGCGAGCGATTGGTGAAATCGCCGCATCTGACCCGCGACTATGGCACCCGGATTTTCTGCAACGCCCGCGCCGGCAATTGGGAGAACGCGGCCCTGACCTTTGGCTCGGCCCAAGCGCTCGGCCTGCTGCCCGAGGCGCAGCTCGAACTCTTTGACCGTTTCCTGAACCCGGATTTCTACGAAGGGGCCGAACCGCTGCGCGTGCCGCGCCAGATGGACCCAATGACCTTCCGCCTGTTTGAGACCATTGGCGAGCCCTTGCCCTCAAACATCCTGCCCCGCGCCTATGCGGTGGCCGATCTGCGCGACATCGCCGGATGGAAGGCCCAGCTTGAGGCCGCCGAGCGGCTGACCCGCGCGGGCGCCCTGCCCGACAACCTGCTGCTGGGGCTTTATACTGATCGTCAGCCCGCCGCCTCTGGCGGGGTCTGGGACCGGGTTGCGGCGCTGCAACGGTTTGAAACGGCCCTGCGCACCGGCAGCGCCGAGGCGGTGGCCAAGACCCTGCCGCCCGCCTGGGAGGCGATGCGCGAAGCCTCTCTCGAAGTGGCCTTTGCCACACTCTTTGCCGAACCGCTCTCGACCATCCCGCTGGCGGGCCGTGCCGCGCGTCTGGCGCGGGATGTGGCGCTGCTGTCGCCCAATTACGAGGCCACTGCGGCGCGGGTGATCGGCAAGTCCCCCGAGGACGAATTACTGCGCGCCGTGGCCCTGGGCGACGCGCCCAAAGGCCCCGCGCCCGATGCGCCATTGGCCGCCGCGGTGCATGACGCTTTCGCCAACCCCAGCCCCCGCGCCGACCTGATGGCGCTGGCGCGGGACAAGGAATTGGGCATGGCGATTTTGCGCCTATTGTCGCTCTTGCATGACGGGGCGAGTGGTGACACATCGGCGCTCCGCGACGCCCTAGCCACCCTACGCGCCCTCGGATTGGAAGACACCGCCCGACGTGCCGCCTTGCAGATTGTATTGCTCCAGCAATGATGATGTCCCAGACCCCGACCTTCCATTGGATCTCCAGCTTTCTGGAGGCCGCCGCCGCCGAACAGGGTGCCGCCACCAACACGCAGTTGGCCTATGGCCGCGACCTGAAAGATTTCGATTCCTTTCTGGCGCAGCGCAACCATGACTTCCTGACCGCCAGCCGCGGCGAGGTCGAAGATTACCTTGTTTATTGCGACGCGCAGGGGTTGGCGAAATCCACCCGCGCACGGCGGCTCTCGGCGATCAAACAGCTTTACCGTTTCGCCTTTGAGGAAGGGCTGCGCGAAGA
Organism: Sulfitobacter sp. 1A15106; assembly: GCF_043556995.1. Taxonomy (NCBI): domain Bacteria; kingdom Pseudomonadati; phylum Pseudomonadota; class Alphaproteobacteria; order Rhodobacterales; family Roseobacteraceae; genus Sulfitobacter; species Sulfitobacter sp. 1A15106. The sequence continues at coordinate 171,606 of NZ_JBIFFM010000007.1, forward strand.
CAACCCTGCGGTGCAAATCGCCGGGCCGGGGCAGGACAAACGCCTGCCCAAGATCCTGTCCGAGGAAGAGGTCGACCGGCTGCTCGATGCCGCGCGCAATTCTGGCCGGTCGCTGGCCGATCAGCTGCGCAACACCTGCCTGATGGAGCTGCTCTATGCCACCGGCATGCGGGTCAGTGAATTGGTCAGCCTGCCGGTCAGCGCCGCGCGGGGCGATCCGCGTCTGCTGCTGATCGCGGGCAAGGGTGGGCGCGAGCGGCTGGTGCCCCTATCAGAGCCCGCGCGCGACGCGCTGGCGGCATGGCTGGTGGTGCGCGACAAGGCCGATGAGGCGGCCCAAGCCAAGGGCAAACCGCCCGCGCGGCACCTCTTCCCCTCCCGCGGGGCGACGGGGCATCTGACGCGGCATCGGTTCTATCTGCTGATCAAGGAATTCGCCGTGACCGGCGGCGTGCCGCCCGAGAAAGTCACGCCCCACACCCTGCGCCATGCCTTTGCCACGCATCTGCTGGCCAATGGCGCGGACCTACGGGCGATCCAGACCATGCTGGGCCACGCCGATGTCGCCACGACCGAAATCTACACCCATGTCTTGGAAGAGCGCCTCTCGGACCTCGTGTTGGAGCGTCACCCCCTCGCCAAGGACGGCACCCGCAATTCCGGCGGCAACACGTCTTCCGAAGGCCAGTAACCGCTTTGTAGCGCGTCTGCATAGGCGCGCGGCAAGCCCGCTTTGGCCATATCGACCACGGCCCCGGCCACATCGTAACTCAGCCGGTGAAAGCCCACCTCATCCCCGTCGAGCAGCGCCAGCCGCGTCTGCTGGCCGCCGTCATGGGGCGGCATGCCGATCACGCCTGCGTTGATCCAACGCCCGCGCTCTGTCTCGCGGATGAAGGGCAGACCGGAGTGGCCCGCGATGATGTGATCGACGGGGCCTGCGATGTCTTCCAGCGCCTGCCATTCTTCGTCAAACACCGCCGCCGCACTCTCAGACCAGATGAACCGCGCCACATCGCGCACCCCGCCGTGGATCACGCCATAGCGCTGACTCTGATGGCGGAACACCGCCACATCCGGCAGGCAGCCCATCCAGTCTTTCGCATCCGCGTCCAACTGGCCTGCCGCATGGGCATACCACGCGCCCGAGAGCATGTCGCAACTGCTGCCCGGCGCGAAACCGCAGCCGCAATCCTCGGCCCCGCTGGCCAGTTGCACTTCGCAATTGCCTGCCACCACCGCACAGCCAAGCGCCCGGACTGCTGCCACGCATTCGCGCGGCGCGCCGCAATAGGCAACAATGTCGCCGGTGCAGATCATCTGCCCCCCGTCGATGCCGCGCGCCGCGGCGAAAGCCGCCAGCGCCTCGACCGCCTGAAGGTTGGAATAGGGCCCGCCAAAAAGCAGCAACGGCCCGTCCAAAACCCCAAGCTCCGCGCAGTTGATTTTCGCCCGCATCGCACCACCCTGCCCCGTTGCAACCCTTGAATGACGCAGCCCCTGCGCCCATAACATTCGCAACACATAATGGATGGATTTAGACCTCATGGAAACGGGCCCCGCCCTTTTTGACACCGCTTTCTGGATAAGCACCGGAATTATCCTGTTCCTCCTTGTCCTCTCGGGCTTCTTCTCAGGCTCCGAAACCGCCCTGACCGCCGCCTCGCGCGGCAAACTGCGCGCGCAGGCCGACAAGGGCGCAAGCGGCGCGATCCGCGCGCTCAAGATCACCGAGGATAACGAGCGGCTGATCGGCTCGGTCCTGTTGGGCAACAACTTGGTCAACATCCTTGCCGCCTCCATGGCGACAGCGCTCTTCACCCGGCTTTTCGGCGAAAGCGGCGTGGCGCTGGCGACGCTGGTGATGACGCTTCTGGTGCTCGTCTTTGCCGAGGTTCTGCCCAAGACCTATGCCATCACCAATGCCGAAACGGCGGCGGCGCTGGTCTCGCGCCCGATTAGCATCGTGGTGCTTATCTTCTCACCCGTGGTGACGGCGGTGCGCTATTTCGTCCGCGGCGTGCTGCGGCTTTTCGGCGTGCAGATCGACCCCGACAGCAACATTCTGGCGGTGCGCGAGGAAATCGCCGGGGCGCTGCAACTGGGCCATTCCGAAGGCGTCGTCGAAAAGGAAGACCGCGACCGTATTCTGGGCGCGCTCGACCTGCGCGAACGCGCGGTCGAAGAGGTCATGCTGCACCGTTCGGGGATCGAGATGATCGACGCGGATTCAGACCCGACCGACATCATGGAGAAATGCCTGCAATCAAACCACACCCGCCTGCCGGTCTTTCGCGATGACCCTGAAAACATCATCGGCGTGATCCACGCCAAGGACCTGCTGCGCGCCATGTACAAGCTGATCGGCGGCCCCAACGGCGATGCCGCGGCGCTCAAGGGGTTCAACGTGGCCGACGTGGTGATGAAGCCTTATTTCGTGCCCGAAACCTCGACGCTGGACGAACAGATGCGCCAGTTCCTGCGCCGCCGCACGCATTTTGCGCTGGTGGTGGACGAATATGGCTCGCTCCAAGGGTTGATCACGCTCGAAGACATCCTCGAAGAGATCGTGGGCGAAATCACGGATGAGTTTGACCCCGATGCGGATCACCCGCTCAAGCAATCGGACGATGGGCATCTGATGGTCGAAGGCGCGATGACGATCCGCGACCTCAACCGCGCGACCGATTGGTCCCTGCCCGATGATGAGGCCAATACCGTGGCCGGGCTGGTGATCCATGAGGCGCAGATGATCCCCACCGTGGGGCAGGTTTTCTCCTTCCACAACTTCCGCTTTGAGGTGATCGAACGGGACGGCAACCGGATCACCCAGCTCAAGATCCGCCCCCTCTGATCCGGCTAGGCCGGGGTTTCCACCGCGGCCTGCACGTCCTTGCAGGCGGCGGACCAGATGCGCGCGCGGTCGGGGCCGAAGGGCACCTCTTCAAAAGCCCGGCGCAGGTGATCCTCTGCCGCGTCACGGGCGGCGGCCGACAGGCCGGGATCGGGATGCTGCATCAGCCCTGTCAGCACCTCTTGCAAGACCATCTGCACATCGACGACCGAGGCGCCATCGCGGGCCAGTGCGCCAAATCCGTCTTCGATCAGCGCGTCCGCTGGGATCGGCGGGATATGCAGGTTCGGCAGCGCGACCTTGCCGCCCGGCTTGGCCTCATCCGAATAATAGGACAGCACGCGCCCGATGCGGGTGATCACGTCAATCGCCGTGCCGCCATCGTTGATCCCCGGCGACAGCGCCTTGGAGGCAACCTCACCCAGCACCCGCAAGCCGAAACGCGGGTCTTGGTCAAAGGTGCGCAGATCGCCCAGTTGCACGGTCTCCAAAACCTTTTGCTCTAGACTGTCCCAATCATGTTCCGCGTCCTGCGGGCTGCCCCGCCGGGTGACCATGACCAGAGGCTCACCGACAAAGACGAAATCACCGATCCGCCGGGGCATATAGATCGCCACCCCATGGTCGCGCGCCTGCTGGTCCAGCGCCTCGGGGTAGATATGTTGGATATAGCCGCTTTCGGGGGCAAAGATCGGGCGGGCCTCATCGGGCACCGGACCGGTCAGGGGATGGCCGCCCATGCAGGGCGTCTTCAGCCGTTCCTTGAACAATGACGTGGTCACCGCCTCGATCTGGCGGGTGGTGTCGATCAGGCTGCCGAAGCTTTGCAGATGCAGCACCCAGCGGATCAGGAAGATCACGATGATCGCCAGCACCAACACCGTGGTCAGGAACAGCACGAAGGAGCGTTCGTCGATATAGATGCCCAACTCGCGCATGATGATCGCCACCAGCGCATAGACATAGGCGCCGATAAAGACCGCCAGCGTGTTCTGCGTAGTGCGGTCCTGAATGATCAGCCGATGCGCCCGTGGCGTGAATTGCGCCGAGGAGGCCCGGTAGACCGTGACCATGATCGTGATCGAAAAGATCGTGACCGCCAGCATCGCATCGCCGATGATCTGCAACAGACGATCCGCCGCTTCGCCGGTCAACCTCGTGGCGACTTCCTTGGGCACCAAGGGCTCAAAAAGCTGGGTCAGCCCGAGAGCGACAAAGGCCAGCAGCCCCATAAAGACCACCCGCACCCAAAGTTTGCGTGAATATTCGCGGGCTTTGCGAAACAGCGTATGCGGGATCAGGTCTTTGATGTTCATGGGCCAAGGGTAGCACGAAAAAGCGCCCTGCCAACGGCGGCTTAGCGGGAATTTGCAGTCCGGCGCGGTGTAAAAAAGCTCTTATCCTCGCACCCCGTGCCCGGTAGGTTGGGCGGCATGACGATAGCCCCTTTGCCCGTGATCCTCCTCGCCGCCGGTGCCTCAACTCGGATGCGGGGGCGTGACAAATTAATGGAAGATATCGGCGGTGAGCCCTTGCTGCGCCGCCAGGCGCGGCTGGCGCGGGGCATTGGACCCGTCACCGTCGCCCTGCCGCCCGCGCCGCACCCGCGCTACACGGCGCTCAGCGGGTTGGACATCACGCCGCTGCCCGTTCCCGAGGCCGCAGAGGGCATGGGCGCCAGCCTGCGCCGCGCCTTTGCCGCCCTGCCGTTGGACACGCCCGCCGCCATGGTGCTGCTGGCCGATATGCCCGCGCTTGAGGCCAGCGATCTTGCCCGCCTCGCGGCTGCGGTGGACCTGACGGGCGAGACCCTGATCTGGCGCGCGACCACGGAGGGCGGCAAGCCCGGGCATCCGGTCGTCTTTGCCGCCGCGCTTTTCGATCAGCTGAAACAGCTGCGCGGCGATGACGGGGGCCGCGCGGTTGTGCGCGCTGCCGCAGACCGGATGCAGCTTGTGCCCCTGCCCGGCCAGCGCGCAAGGCGCGACCTCGACACGCCCGAAAACTGGGCGGCGTGGCGCGCAGAGCAGAAATAGCCCGCGCATGAAAAAACGGGGCGGTCGCCCGCCCCGTTTTCAAACTTTGTCACGCTCGGCTTTTGCCGGATCACTTCACCAGCAGGCTGGCCTCGTGCTTCTTCAGCGAACGACGCGCGGCGGTGTAGCCTTCGATCCCGTCCTTTGTCGCCAGTTCGGGGAACAGCTCGAAGATTTCCTGACGCTGCTCTTCGCCGATACCGGCCAGCGACATGTCACCAGGCTGGAAGCTCTCGGTCCATGTGCCGTCAGACAGGATCACCTCGTGACGGTCGAACATCACATGGATGTAGCTGGTGCCCGAAACCTCGACCACGTCGATGCCTTCCATCCCGGTCAGGTGTTTCGCCGCGACCAGAACCTCACGCTCTTCGAAGTAGAGCGCGGTCTTCTCATTGGCGACCAAGACGCGGTGGTTGGGGCTGACCATCATGTCACGCTCGGGCAGATCGTTGCCAAGCGCACCTTTGCGGATCAGCACCGGCTTGAGATGGGCGGCCATTTCGAACTCGGCCCCGGTCATCTCACGCGCGCCGACCCAGCGGATCGTCTGGATGCCGTTGTCGCGGGTGATGACCCGGTCACCGACCTGAAGCGCCTCGACCGGCACCTCACCGCGCGGTGTAGCGATCTTGGTCCCCGGTGTGAAACAGGGGATCACATTCTCGATCTCGACGAAGTTCAAACGCCCGGCCTCGCTGCCGTCCTGGTTGAAGTAGTCAACGAAACCGTCTTCGCGGTCATCGGAGGTATAGGTGATCTCCAGACGGCCGCCCTCGGGGGCAGAGCCGCGCAGGTCGAGCGTGTCGTAATCCACGCCCGCGCTGCCACCGTCGACATCATCGCCTGCGTTGACGTTGACGAAGCTGTCCTGATCGGCACCGCCGGTCATCACGTCGACCCCTGCGCCACCGTCGAGCAGATCGTCGCCCCGACCGCCTTGCAGTTCGTCGTCGCCGTCGCCGCCCATCAGAGTGTCATTCTCACCGCCACCGTCGAGCAGGTCATTGCCTTCGCCGCCGACCAGCAGGTCGTCGTCCCGGTTGCCGCGCAGGGTGTCGTCGCCGGTGCCGCCGTCAAGCTCGTCATTGCCCTGACCGCCCGAGAGGCTGTCGTCGCCCTGACCGCCCAGCAACGTGTCGTCGCCGGTGTTGCCCGAGATGACGTCATCGTCGATCTGGCCGTCGATATAGTCATCGCCCGAGCCGCCGCGCAGCATGTCCGCATCGTCGGCGCCATAGATCACGTCATTGCCCGCGCCACCGTCGACCGTGTCCATCCCGTTGTTCGGGTTGCGGTCGGGGGTGAAGGGGTTGGACGCATCCTCTTCGTCGGGAATGTCGAGCACGTCGAGACCCAGATCGGGGTCGTTGCCCGCATAGATCGTGTCGTTGCCAGCGCCGCCGAGCAGGCTGTCGTTGCCCTCGCCGCCGACGATCCGGTCGTCGCCGTCACCGCCGTCGACGATATCGTCGTCGATGCCTGCGTTGATCACGTCATCGCCGGTGCCGCCGGTGATGGTGTCGCGGTCGTCGCCTGTGCTGATCGTGTCATTGCCCGCCCCGCCATCGACAGAGTCGCGGTCATTCTCGGGGTCGGCGTCGGGGTCAAAGCCCAGATCGTCGCTGTCGCTTTCCGGGTAGCCCAGATCGGGGGCGAGGTCATCGTTGCCGGTGGTGATCATGTCATCACCCTCACCGCCCTCGACCACGTCGGAACCTGCGCCCGCCTCGACGATATCATCGCCGTCGCCTGCCAGAATGGTGTCGTCACCGTCGCCAGCGCGGACATAGTCGTCGTCGCCTTCCGCATCGGGCAGGATCGCGTCGTCATTGTCGATCATGTCGCCATCGGGGTCGCCGGTATAGGCGGTGTCGATCAAGTCTGCGCCCGCTGTGCCGTCGACATAGCCGTCACGGGTCGGACCGCCGTCGCCCACCGTCACGGTCACCGAGCCTTCGTCGGTCAGGCCGTCGGGGTCGGACACGGTATAGGTGATCGTCGCATCGCCGGTGAAGCCGTCATTGGCGACAAAGGTGATGGTGCCATCGTCATTGATGGTCACGGTGCCATCATCGCTGGACGCATCTGTCACGCTCAGGGTGTCGCCGTCCACATCGGTGTCATTGTCCAGAACCGGGATCACGACCGGATCGGTGCCGGTGGTGTCGGCGGTATCGTCATTGGCGACGGGGGCGTCGTTCACCGGGTTCACAGTGACATTCACGGTGCCGGTGTCGGTGCCGCCATTGCCGTCATCCACGGTATAGGTGATCGTGGTGTCGCCATTGAAATCCGCGTCCGGCGTGAAGGTCAGTGTGCCATCGTCATTGATGACGACCGGGCCCGCCGGGCAGGTTGCCATGGTGACGGTCAGCGTGTCGCCATCGCTGTCGCTGTCATTGCCCAGCACGTCGACGGTGCCGGAGGTGTCTTCGTCGATCTCAAGCACATCGTCTTCGGCCACGGGCGCGTCATTGCCGCCGCCCTGCGGTTGGCCATCGTCGAAAACCAGATTGTCGATCGCGCCCGAGCCTTCGAAACGCACTTCGAAACGCGACACGCCATCAATGTTGAACTGAACGAAACGCTCACCGCCATCGCCGGTGGGCTGCACATAATGGTTTTGGATCACATCGCCATTGTCATCGTAAAAGATGACACGGGTGCCTTCCCCGCCGGTCTCTTCGATGTCTTTGAAGGTCACGCCCTTCATGCGCACCATATCATCGAAGTCAAAGAACAAGCTGCCGCCGCCGGCGTTGTCGTCCGGGTCGCTTTGGTCGCCATCTTCGGAGACGATCAACAGCCCCTCAAGCGTGTCGGAGGCCAGATCGCTGTCGCCGCCCGTGGGGTTGCTGCTGTCAAAGATCATCGCATCGCCGGAGCCGCCGCTGGCCGAAACCGTAACGCCCAGATCCGCATATTCGTCGTCAATGATGGTGCCTGCGCTGAACGCATTGAAATCAAGTGTTCTAATCATTGTGAAATCTCCTGAGCGGTGTTGCACGCGGCGCGCAACGCGGCCGTCTTGGAAGTGGATGCTGTTTCAATTTGAGGAATGGAGCGCCGAACGGCAGAGCGGTCGAACCGGGCATTTCTTGCCCCGCAGAAGGCCAGTGGCAGGGCCTGTCGCTTGTGTATCATCTCGTCTCTCCCTCAGTTCACACGCGCCCCGCTGGCAGAAATCCAGATCAAGCGGCACGCATCCTGCGCAACGAAGGGGAAGAGCCGGAACATGGCCCACAGCCGATGCGCGGTGCGCTTCGGTATGTTGTGTTTACGGTCGCAAACTTGCGGCGTATCCACATTTCCCGCATCCCTGATGCGCTTAATGCGGCCGCCCCCGTGACCTACAGACTTCTATGCCCCCCAGTTGGGCACCTATAGGAATAGCCCTCCTATACGAATGGACAAAGCAAAAAATGTTTGAAAATTGCCGGAACCAAATGAAGTTTTGCCGCAATTCAGGTGGTTTAGCGCGACTTTTCGGCGCGATTGTTTCCGTGCCACTCCGCGCCGGAATCGCGAATCGCCATAGGATTAAGGTGAATTAACGCCTGCGCGGCACGACTGCATCGATCCCTCGGGCAAGACTGTTTCGCATTGTGCGACAATGCCGCCGCAAATCAGCCGCATCTGCGCCGCCTTGTTTTCGACATTCTTTTTGATTGCTTGTTCACCGGCTGGAACCAATCGCCCGCAAACCTGCGGAACTGACGACGAAACCACGGGCGACCCGCCTTATTCCCGCCGAATCGATTCCTCGCGGCATTGAGCGCCCGCCGGGGCGAAAGCCGCGCGCGTTACGGGCGAGTCATGGTGAGCGCTCCGCCCCTCACCTCGCGCCAAGATTGACCGCGGAGAAAATGCAATTGCCACCCGCGAAGGCCACCCAAACAACCGCCCCATTCTGTTCGATCCGCCGCGCCAAAATGCGCCAAATCCGACCCTCAAAACGACATTTCAGATGCTGCAAACGACACCGCGCCGGGCGGGCGGAAACCTCAGCCATAGTAGGCTCTGCGCCCTGCACATGCGGCAGGGTGTCGCACCCCTATTTCACCCTATTGCAAAGCCCGCTCGGGTGGACCAAATGCGCGGCATGTTGATGTATGCTGTTCATAAGAGGCGCCCGCGCAAACCGGGCACGCTGCTGAACCGCCGGTAACCCCGGTCGAACAGGCCGATCCGCCTGTTTAGACCATCGGGGTTCCAATTGACTTTCCGGATCACACTCGGGATGAAACCCACACAACCGACCCGGCCCGGCCTTCTGGCACTGACCGTCGTCTCTTGCGGATCCTTCCCACTTCGACCTTTTTGATATGGAGCATGCCATGCATTTCCGCCTGCTGAAAAACACCAACCAGATCGCCGGGATGCCCGGAACCGCCTTTAACGGCAGCATCGGTCAAGTCGCCAATGCCGAAGGGCTGGCCCTTGTCGCCATGCTGCGCCGTGCGCTGCGCGACACCGCACGTCGCTGGGAGCGTAACCGCACGCTGTCGACCTTGAACGCGATGAACGACCGTCTGCTTCAGGATATCGGGCTGAACCGCAAAGACATCCCCCAGCACATCCGCGACATGGAAAGTTTTTCCCGCCGCTGAATGCTCTGGCCCGTGCCCCGCGTGAGGGGCCGTGCCGACCCTTAAAAATATGGCGTTCTGCATGGGAACGCCGCATATAGCGGCATCGCGTCAGGCCCGGCGCGGTGCCCGTTCTTGCGTCTTGCGCCCGGCAATCGTGTTGCACAGGGGCGCATGATTTGTTTTCATATCTCCAGCAAACCCGCCCATCGAAAGCTGCCGCGCCTATCGCGCGACCGGCTCCTTCTTGATGGAAAGGGGCAAAGATCAGCGGTGCGCGGCTGCGCGACACTGCGGATACAATAGAGGAGATATCACTATGAAACGCTATTTGCTTGGCACGGCCTTTGCCGTTGCAACCCCGATGGCCGCCGCCGCACAGGACTGTGGCGAAGTCTCGATCGCGGAGATGAACTGGGCTTCGGCGCAGATCGTCACCGCCGTCACCGAATTCCTGCTGACACAGGGCTATTCCTGCGACGTCACCGTGGTGCCTTCGGACACCACTCCCGCCGTGACCTCCCTCTCGGAGAACAACGAGCCGGACATCGTGCCCGAACTGTGGCCGAACTCCGCCGGTGACGCTTACAAAAAGCTGAAAGCGGACGGCAAGATTGTTGAGCTTACCTCCGTGCTCGATCCCGGTGGCGTCGAAGGCTGGTGGATCCCCACCTATCTGGCCGAAGAGCACCCCGAGCTGAAAACCATCGAAGGCATCTTGGAAAACCCCGAACTGGTCGGCGGCATGTTCAACAACTGCCCCGATGGCTGGGGCTGCCGCGTGGTGAGCGACAACCTCGCGCGGGCCTATGACCTCGAAGGCAACGGCATCGAAGTCTTCAACCACGGCTCGGGTGAGACGATGGTGACCTCAATGGCGTCGGCTTATGAGAGCCAAGAGCCTTGGTTCGGCTACTACTGGGCGCCGACCACCCCGCTGGGCAAATACGACATGACCAGCGTCGATCTGGGCGAATATGACGAAGCCGCGCATAACGCCAACCAGAACGCCGACACGCCGGACCCCAAGCCTTCAGCCTTCCCGACCGCGCCGGTGCTGACCGTCATGACCAAGGATTTCCACGACGAGAACCCCGAGATCGCGGAGTTCATCGGCAATGTGACCTTCAAGACCGACGAGATGAGCAAGCTGCTGGCATGGCAGGGTGAAAACAACGCCTCCAACGAGGAAGCGGCGGTGTATTTCCTGCAAAACAACAAGGACGTCTGGGCCGAATGGCTGAGCGATGACGCCCGTGGCAACCTGTCCAAGCTGCTTGAGCAGTAAGACAGACTGACCAAAACGACGGGCGGGGAACTCAACCGGGTTTCCCGCCCGTTCGTTTCGATGACCGGCGGCAAGACTTACGTCTTTTCATACCGACTGCGCCTTGGCCCCTTTGGCCCGATGCGCAGTTCCTTTGTAAGGACATAGGTTTGGATTGCCGCCACTGCATGGGGCAGCCGACGCCGCGCGGCCTGCGCGGCGCCCCGGCCCCCTCCCCGAAAGCAAACGGTCTGATGCAGGCCGGGAAAGCGACAGATGGCAACCTACGACAATCTCTTTGACACGCTCGGTCTGCGGGACTGGTGCGGCGACGATCAAGGCGGCGGGCTCAGCTCCATGGCCGACCTCATGGGCCAAGCGGGCGGTGATACCGACACCACCCTTTGGGAAATGCCCTTCCCCTCTCTGGATGCGCTGCACGACAGCTGCGACGCCATCCCACAATCGCGCGACCTGACCCAAGGGTTGGAGCAAGGTTTCCTTGCCATCAAGGACAGTCTCAAAGTTGTCGTCGACCCCCTCACCCAACCGCTGAGCTGGGCGCTGGAAAACGCGCTTTGGCTGATGCAATCGGTGCCGTGGTTCGTGATGATCCCGCTTTTGATGGCAATCACCTATGCCGTGGGCCGTTCGCTCAAGCTGGTGGGTCTGGTGGCGTTGGTCTTTGGTTTCCTCGCCTTCATCGACTTTTACGAACACACCATGCAGACGCTGGCGATCATCTTTGTCTGCGCCTTCATTTGCGTGCTTTTGGGCGTGCCTATCGGCATCGCCATGTCACGCAGTGACAGGGTGCAACGCTCGATGATCCCGGTGCTCGACATGCTGCAAACCCTGCCGCCCTTCGTCTACCTGATCCCGCTGATCTTCCTCTTTTCGGTGACCGAGCCCAAGCTCTACGGCATCGCCATCATCCTCTATGCCATCGTGCCGGTGGTGCGCCTGACTGACCTTGGCATCCGGCTGGTCGACAAGGACGTGATCGAGGCCGCCGATGCCTTTGGCATGACCAACCGCCAGAAGCTCTACAAGGTGCAGATCCCGCTGGCGCTGCCCAACATCATGGCCGGTGTGAACCAGACCATCATGATGAGCCTTGCCATGGTCGTGATCGCCTCGCTCGTGTCCGCCCCCGGCCTTGGCGTGCTGGTGCTGCGCGGCATTCGCAGCCTTGAGTTGGGCGTGGGCCTCCTGTCGGGTCTGGGGATCGTGCTGCTTGCGATCATCCTTGACCGGGTCACTAAAGCCGCGCTTGCGCGGATCAACGCGGCGCAGAAGTGAGGCCAGACATGACAGACGACATCAAGATTTCCGTCCGCAACCTCTATAAGATCTTCGGCGACGACCCCAAAATGGCGCTGGAGAAAGTCCGCGGCGGCATGTCCAAGGCCGAACTTCAGGCCGAGACCGGCCATGTGCTGGGCCTCAATGACATCAACGTGGACATGCCCGCGGGCAAGACCACGGTGATCATGGGGCTCTCGGGCTCGGGCAAGTCGACGCTGATCCGCCACCTCAACCGGCTGATCGACCCTACGGCGGGTGAGGTCATCGTGAACGGCGAGAACATCCTCGACTATAACGAGCGTCGCCTGCGCCAGTTGCGCAAGCACGACATGTCGATGGTGTTCCAGAAGTTCGCCCTGCTGCCCCACCGCACGGTGCTGGAAAACACCGGACTGAGTTGGGAGATCGAAGGCAAGAGCCGCAGCAAATACGCGGATGAGGCCACCAAATGGCTGAACCGCGTCGGGCTGGAAGGTCAGGGAGAGCAGTATCCCGCGCAGCTTTCGGGTGGGATGCAGCAACGTGTGGGCATCGCCCGGGCGCTGACCTCGAACTCCGACGTGATGCTGATGGACGAGGCGTTTTCCGCGCTCGACCCGTTGATCCGCACCGACATGCAGGATCTGCTGATCGAATTGCAAGACGAACTGCATAAGACCGTGATCTTCATCACCCACGATCTGGACGAGGCGCTGAAACTGGCAGACCATCTGGTGATCCTCAAAGACGGGTTCATCGTCCAACAGGGCGAGCCGCAGCATATCCTGCTGAACCCCAACGATCCCTATATTGAAGCCTTCGTCAGCGACATTAACCGTGCCCGCGTGCTGCGCGTGCGTTCAGTCATGGAAAAGACCGATGTGCCACCCACGGATGTGGCCGGAGAGGTTGATTTCGACGACACGCTGGAAAGCATCATCGCGGTCTCCGGCGGGGACACCACCAACAACTACCGCGTCATGCGGGCGGGCAAACAGGTCGGCGTGCTGCACATGCGCGATCTGGTGCGGGCACTGGTGCCGCGCCATCCCGGCGAAGCGGCAGAATAACGTCGCGGCCCCCCCGCGGCAGGCAACAAGCAGGGCAGCATCCGGTCACAGCGCCGATGCTGCCCTTTTTGCAAGCGATCCGCGCAGTTTCGCCGCAAAACCCATCATAAAACAGCGACTTACACAGCGTTTCATTAAGTAAAACGGCGCTTTACCGCCGATCAAACTCCCTGCGTCCTATTGACACTCACGCCCACGATTGGCCTATGGGGGGTGAAATAAATACTGGGGTTCAAGATGCCGCAATCTGCTACGGCCAATATTCTGACTGTTCTCGACACCGATTTCAAAGGTATCATCGAGGAGTGGCTGGGAACGCAGGTCAAAGAAGGCGTAAAGCGTTCTGACCTGTTCTCCGATGCGGAGAGCCGTAACCAGAACCGCGAATTGCTCAAAGCCTTCTCCAAAGGTGTGCGCGATGGGGTCACCGGCGAGGATTTCGACTTTGACGATACCCAATGGGACGATCTGCGTGCCGTTCTGACCGATGTCAGCCGCGAGCGGGTCAACCGGGGCGTGACCCCGACCGAGATGGCGACCTTTGTGCTGGCGTTGAAAACGCCGCTGTTCAAACGGCTTGAGACGATGCTGGACAGCGACCACGCGATGCTGATCCGCGACGTGATGCTGGTCACCCGTTTGGTCGATGCCTTTGCCATCTACACCAACGAAATCTTTATTCTCGAGCGTGAGCAGATCATTGATCGCCAGCGCCAAGAGATGCTGGAGCTTTCGACCCCCGTGGTCGAGCTTTGGGACCGCGTTTTGACCCTGCCGCTGATCGGCACGCTGGATTCCGCCCGCGCCCAAGAGGTGATGGAGAACCTGCTGCAGACCATTCTTGAGCGTCAGGCCGAAGTGGTCATCATGGACATCACCGGCGTCGGCACTGTCGATACGCAAGTGGCACAACACCTTTTGCGCGCCGCTGCTGCCGTGCGCTTGATGGGCGCCGAATGTATCATCAGCGGCATCAGCCCGATGATCGCCCAGACCATGGTGCAGCTTGGCATCGACGTGGGCACTGTCTCGACCCGGTCCAGCATTCGTACCGCCCTGTCGGATGCGCTGATGACCGTCGGCTATGTGATCAAGAAGACCGAGGGCCAATAAGGTGGCCGGTGTCACGTCGATTAATCTGGTCGAACATGCGCTCCTCGTTTCGATACAGGATGACATCACGGACACAGAGATTTTGGAGCTTCAGGATCGGCTGTCGAACAAGATATCCGAAAACCGCATCGATGGGGTGATCCTCGATATCTCGGCGCTTGAGATCGTGGACACTTTTGTCGGGCGGGTGATTGCGCAGTTGGCGGGCATCTCTCGCCTGCTGGCGGCGGATACCTATGTGGTCGGCATGCGCCCCACGGTGGCGGTCACGCTGGTTGAGCTTGGCATGTATCTGCCGGAAATCCGCACCGCCTTGAGCCTGACCCATGCCCTCACCCAGCTACGACGCGTTTGATGAAAAGGACCTTGGGGCGCAGGTTCTTCTCTCTCAGTTCAAACTAAAGACCAGCGGCGACGCGGTTACAGTGCGCCAGGCCGTGGCGCGCTACATGAAAGAACATGGCGCCTCGGCGCTGAATATCACACGTTTCGCCACCGCCGTCAGTGAAATCGCGCGCAATGCGATCGTTCATGCTGGCGGCGGCGAATTTTCCATCTATGTCGACCCGAAGGCCAAGCGGTTGAGCGTGGTCTGTTGGGACAAGGGACCGGGGATCGAGGACGTGGCATTGGCCCTAACGGACGGCTATACCTCGGGCGGCGGGCTTGGCCGGGGCTTGGGCGGCGCACAGCGGCTTGCCCAGAAATTTGAAATCCGCACCGCCGTGGGCGGGGGCACCAGCGTGTTGATGAGTGTGAACCTATGATACAATGGGTCGAAGTGCAGGACCAAAGCGCCATCGCCGTGGTGCGCCGCGCCGCGCGTCGTCTGGCCGCTGAACACGGCTGGCCCAAACACCGGACCGACGAATTGGCCATCGTCGCCACCGAAGCCACCACCAACATCCTGCGCTACGCCGAAAAGGGCCGCGCGCTGATCAATGCCCCGGCCGAGGGCAAGGGCGACAAGATCGTGATGATCTTCACCGACCGCGGCCCCGGCATCAGCGATATGGATCACATGTTTCAGGACGGCATGAGCAGCGGCGGCTCTGCTGGGCTGGGCCTCGGGGCGATCCGCCGCCTGTCGAATGATTTCGACATTTTCAGCGGGCCGGAGGTGGGCACCACCATCGTTTGCAGCTTTGTCAAAAACAGTACCCCCTGCCCGACCCATGGGGTCGAGGCCGTGGGCCTACGGGTCTGCCATCCGAACGAAGAGGAGTGTGGCGACGATTACCTGCTGCGGCAGACGCCGAAAGCCACCGACATCCTGCTGTGCGACGGGTTGGGCCATGGCCCCGAAGCCGCAGCCGCTTCGCTGGAGGTCACCGACGCCGTCAAAGCCACGCGCAGCTTCAACAGCGAGCCGGGCGCGGTGATGTATGAGGTGACCGAGCAGTTGATCAGCAAGCGCGGCGCGGTGGCGGCCCTTGTGCATATCGCGCAGCCGCAGATGGTCCTGCGCTATGCCGCCTTGGGCAATATCGCCACGCTGCGGGTCCGCGACGGTGCGGTCAAACGCCTGCCGGTGCGCGACGGGCGGATCGGTGCCCGCGCCACGCGAGGCTATGAAGACACATTTGACCTTGAACAGGGGGATCTGATGATCCTGCACAGCGACGGGTTGAAAACCCTGCGCGACAGCTATCTCCCACAGGGTCTATTGTGGAAATCTCCGCTTTTGATCGCTGGCTACCTGCTCGACCGGGCATTTCGCGGGCGTGACGACGCCTCCATCGTGGTCATACGCATTGCACGGGACGCGGACTGATGAAAGCAACCAATCTCACCTCGGTGAACCTTGAAAAGGGCGGCGATATCGCGGCCCTGCGTCAGATCGCCCTGACCCTGACCGAGGCCATGCGCTTTACCTCATTCGAGCGGACGCGCACCGTGACCGCCGCCGTGGAACTGGGCCGCAATGCCATCGAGCATGGGCAGAAGGGCCGTGCGCGCTTTTCGCTCACCGATGTCAACGGCAAGCCCGCCCTTGGGCTGACGGTGATCGATCAGGGCCGCGGGATCGAAGAGGACAAGCTCGACCCCAACCGCGACATCGTGTCGGAGACCGGTCTGGGGCTGGGCCTGCGGGGCGTGCAGCGGATCGCGGCGCGTTTTGATGTGGACACCGGGCAAGAAGGCACGCGGATTCATGCGGAATTCCTGCTGCCCGAACCGCAATCCGCCGTCGAACAGATCAAAGCCGATGCAATGGCGGCTTTGGAGGCCTATAACGCCAAAGACCCGACCGCGGCACTGACCGAACAGAACCGCGAACTTAGCGAGGGCATCGCCGACCGCGACCTCTTGATGCAGGAGCTTCATCACCGCACGGGCAACAACCTTGCCCTGATCGTGGCGCTGATCCGGATGAGCAAGACCCAAGCCAAAGAGGATGAGACCCGCCAAGTGTTGCGCGAGTTGGAGACCCGCGTCGGCTCGCTCTCCAAGGCGCATGAGCTGATGCAACGCTCAACCGACAGCACCGACCTTGATCTGGCGGATATGCTGGATGAAGTCGCGAAAAACGCCGAACGCGCCTTTACCGGAGATCGTCAGAGCATCGCGATCAAGCTAATTTGCCCCAGCCTCAAGATGGACAACAAATTGGCCGTCGACATCGGGCTGATCGTGGGGGAGTTGATCACCAACGCCTATAAACACGCCTTCAAGGGGCGCGACAAAGGGGTGATCACCATCGAAGTCACGCAAGAGGATGACGAAGGTCTGACGCTCAAGGTCTATGACGATGGCGTCGGCCTGCCCGATGACGCCAAACGGCCCGAGAGGTCGGATTCGCTGGGCTGGCGCATGATCCGCACGCTGACCTTCCAGCACGAAGCGACGCTGAAGGTCGAAGGCCAAGACGGGCTTTGCGTCGAAATCAGCTTCCCGGCGCAGGGCTGAGCACACACCCTGCCCGCCCACCGGTTTCGGGCCGCCGCGCCCGTCTTTTTGATCAAAAATTACCTCTGAACTTTTCCGCCCCGTAAAATTGTCCTAGGCATATCGGGAGCCGGCGATTCCCGGACACTTCTAGGCGGCAAGAAAGACGCGCGCCTGGCCAATAACGGAGACAGAGCATGATCGAAAAACGTGATTTCTATATCGACGGCAAATGGGTCGCCCCGCTTGAGGGCAGTGAACATAAGGTCATCAACCCCTCGACCGAAGAACCCTGCACCGTGATCTCGCTCGGCGGGCCAAAGGACGTGGACGCTGCCGTGGCCGCGGCCAAGGCCGCCCTGCCCGCGTGGATGGCCACCGCCCCCGAAGAGCGCGTCGCGCTGATGGAGAAACTGGCCGAGGTCTATAAATCCCGGACCGAGGATATGGCCCAAGCGATCAGCACCGAGATGGGCGCACCCATCGAGATGGCGCGCAGTTCCCAATGGGGAGCGGGTTACACCCACCTGAAGAACTTCATCAAAGCGGCGAAAGATTTCAAATTCGTAAAGCCATTGGGTGATCACGCGCCGAACGACCGGATCATTCACGAAGCGGTTGGCGTCGTGGCGATGATCACGCCGTGGAACTGGCCGATGAACCAAGTGATGCTGAAAGTCGGCGCCGCTGTTGCCGCGGGCTGCACCATGGTGCTGAAACCGTCTGAGGAAAGCCCGCTGAGCGCGGTGATCTTTGCCGAGATGATGGATGAGGCAGGCTTCCCCGCCGGTGTCTTCAACCTTGTGAACGGCGACGGCGCGACCGTGGGCACCGCCCTGACCGGCCATGAGGATGTGGATATGGTGAGCTTCACCGGCTCCACCCGCGCCGGCATCGCGATTTCCAAGAACGCGGCGGATACGCTGAAGAAGGTCCATCTGGAGCTTGGCGGCAAGGGCGCGAACCTTGTCTTCGCCGATGCCGATGACAAGGCCGTCAAACGCGGCGTGCTGCATATGATGAACAACACCGGCCAAAGCTGTAACGCCCCCAGCCGGATGATGGTCGAGGCCAGCGTCTATGACCAAGCGGTCGAGACGGCAGCCGAAGTGGCCAATAAGGTCGAAGTCGGCCCCGCCAGCGAAGAGGGCCGCCACATCGGCCCGGTCGTGAACGAAGCGCAATGGGGCAAGATCCAAGACCTGATCCAGAAAGGCATCGACGAAGGCGCGCGGCTGGTGGCCGGTGGCACCGGTCGGCCCGAGCATCTGAACCGGGGTTTTTATGTCAAACCCACCGTTTTCGCCGATGTAACGCCCGATATGACCATCGCCCGCGAAGAGATCTTTGGCCCCGTCTTGTCGATCATGAAGTTCGAGAGCGAGGATCAGGCCGTCGAGATGGCCAATGACACGGTCTATGGCCTGACCAACTATGTTCAATCCAGCGATGGCACCCGCCGCAACCGTCTGGCGACCAAGCTGCGTTCGGGCATGGTTGAGATGAACGGCGAGAGCCGTGGCGCAGGTGCGCCCTTCGGCGGCATGAAACGTTCGGGCAACGGGCGCGAAGGCGGCGTTTGGGGGATCGAGGACTTCTGCGAAATCAAAGCGGTTTCCGGCTGGTCCAACGACTGAACGCTTTTTTAGCGCGAGTATGATGCGGCAGGGCCTAGATTGGCCCTGCCGTTTGCGTTTTGGCGGTCAGATCGCCTTTTGATTGACCCGCTTCGACAGTTCCTCGGCGCTTTCCTTACGCTCACTATAACGGTCGAGCAGATAATCTTTGTTGTCGCGGGTCAGCAGGGTGAATTTCACCAACTCCTCCATCACATCGACCACGCGGTCATAGAAGGGCGAGGGTTTCATCCGGTCATCCTCGTCAAACTCCAAGAAAGCTTTGGGGGTCGAGGATTGGTTGGGGATGGTCAGCAGCCGCATCCAGCGGCCCAAAATGCGGAGTTGGTTCACCGCGTTGAAACTTTGCGACCCGCCGCTGACCTGCATCACGGCCAAGGTCTTGCCTTGGGTCGGGCGCACCCCGCCGAGCGACAGGGGGATCCAGTCGATCTGGGTTTTCATGATCCCCGTCATCGCGCCGTGGCGTTCGGGCGAACACCAGACCATGCCTTCGGACCATGACACCAGATCGCGCAGTTCCTGCACCTTGGGATGCTCGGGCGCGGCATCGTCGGGCAGCGGCAGGCCCGTGGGGTTGAAGGTGCGCGTCTCGGCCCCGAGACGGGTGAGGATGCGAGCGGCCTCCTCGGTCATCAGGCGGCTGAAGGACCGCGGGCGAAGCGAGCCGTAGAGAAGAAGAATGCGCGGGCCGTGGGTGGCGCGGTCAGGCGACAGGAGGCGGGCCTCGTCGATGGGGTTAAAGTGGTCTTCTTCGATATTTGGCGTATCGGTCACGGGAATATCCTTAGGCGGAAGAGGGTTATCGGGGGTGGTTCACTTGGCGGCGGGGAACCAGTGCTGCGTGCGGTTGGCAAAGCCCACGAGCGACAGCATGACCGGCACTTCGACCAAGACCCCGACAACGGTGGCCAAGGCAGCACCCGACCCCAACCCAAAAAGGCTGATCGCCACGGCGACGGCCAGTTCAAAGAAGTTCGACGTGCCGATCAAGGCGCAGGGGGCGGCCACGTTGAAGGGAATGCCCCAAGCCCGCGCGGCGCCATAGGCGATGAAGAAGATGCCGTAGGATTGCAGCAACAGCGGCACGGCAATCAGCGCGATCACAAGCGGGCGGTCGAGGATCACCTCGCCCTGAAAGCCAAAGAGCAACACGACCGTCAGCAGAAGCCCCATAATGGCAAAGGGCTGCACCCGAGCCTTGAAAGCGTCGACCGCCGCCTCACCGCCCTTAGCTACCAACCGCCCGCGGGTAAGGTAGCCGGCCAGCAGCGGCAGCATGACGTAAAGGCCGACCGAGATCAGCAGCGTGTCCCAAGGCACGGTGATGTCGGTCACGCCCAAGAGGAAAGCCACGATCGGCGCGAAGGCGAAGACCATGATCACATCGTTCACGCTGACCTGCACCAGCGTATAGGTCGCGTCGCCGCGGGTGAGGTTGGACCAGACAAAGACCATGGCGGTACAGGGCGCTGCGCCCAAGAGGATCACGCCGGCAAGGTAGGCCTGCGCGTCATCGGGCGGGATCAGCCCGGCAAAAACGTGGTTGAAGAACAGCACCCCAAGGGCGGCCATGGTGAAGGGTTTGATCAGCCAATTGACCACCAGCGTCACCACCAGCCCTTTGGGCTTGTCCCCCACCTGTCGCAACGCGCCGAAATCGACGCCGACCATCATCGGAAAGACCATGGCCCAGATCAGCACCGCCACCGGCAGGTTGACCGAAGCGACCTCAAGCGCCGCCAGCGCGCGAAAGATGCCGGGAAAGAGATTGCCCAGCAAAAGCCCCGCCCCGATGGCCAGCGCCACCCAGAGCGAAAGCCAGCGTTCAAAGGCCCCAAGGCCAGCGGTTGCGGGATCAGCGGTATCGGTCATGGCGGTCTTTCGTTTGTTCCTATGGGGTTAGCAGCAGGTCAGCTCATCCAGCAGCGGTTGGCACAGTTCAGGCTGGCCGCCGCAGCAGTCTTCCAAGAGAAAGCCCAGCAGCGCGCGCAGCCCGTTCATATCGGCGAAATATCGAATGCTGCGCCCTTCGCGCTTGCTGCGGATCAACCCTGCGCGGGACAGCACCGAGAGGTTGGCCGACATCGTATTTTGCCGCACATCAAGCGCGGTGCCGATCTCGCCCGCCGACATGCCTTTACCGCCCGCTTTGATCAGCAGGCGAAAGACATCCAGCCGGGTCGGCTGACCCAAGGCGGCGAAGGCTTGGAGGGCGTTTTCATTATCCATATATCGCGAATTATTGATATAATACCGCCCGGTCAACCCCGCCCCGCCAATCTCTGTGCAACGAAGCGCCGCCCTGCGCGTTGATCTCGCGACTCCCGCAGGCTTGGTAAGGAAGAGACAGAATGCTCGATTGGATCGCAGAGAATTCCGGCACGTTGCAAGTGGCGGTGAGCCTTTTTACGGCAGTGGTCTGGCTGGCCTATCTGCATATCCTATGGCTCAACTTCCGGCGGCAGCGACAGCCGGTGATCTTGATCAACCGATCGATTGCCCGGGATGAGAATGCCCATTGCTTCGTGACCAATATGGGGGCCGAGCCGATTTACCTGCTGGAGGTCATGGCACGGGTGGTGACGGATGACAAAACCTACCACGTCAAGGTCACCGAACGCGAAGAGGTGGCACTGAACGATGTGGAGAACCCCCTGACCCGCACCAATCAAGGGCCGATCAAGAGCGGCGATTTCATCGACATCGGCAGTTTCCTCGATCTGTTGCGCCGGGCCGAGACGCGGATCGGGACCGAGGGGCTTTTTGACAAGGTCCGGCAGATGGACCTCACGGTCGCTGCCGCGGATGGGCATACCACAAGGCTGATCGCCGCGCGGCATGAGTTCCGGGCGGAATGGAAAGACGGCAAACCCTATTTCGTGCCGGAACGGATCATGGCGCGTCAGATCCGCAATATCTTTCAACGCCGCAAGATCACGGCCATGCTGGAAGAGCAGATCGAATAGCGCGGCCTCAGGCTACAACCGCTCCAGACCTTCGGCGATTTCACGGGCAATGGCATGGGCGTCGATCCCCTCCCGCTCGGCCGAGACGCGCAGGCCCAAAAGATCGCTCTGATAACGCCGGGCCAGCGCCTTGGGATCATGCGCCGCGCCGATTTCCCCGTCTCGCTGCATCTGCGCGAAAAGCGCCGCGAATTGCTCTTCCATCCCCATAAGATGCCCGCTGGCCCGTTTCGCCAACGGGTGGCCATGGGCCTGTAGCTCCAGCAAGGTTTTGGACAGCATGCAGGCTTTGGCCGGGGCCGCCTCGCGGCAGATCGCCAATTCGGGGTAGCGTTTCAGCGCCGCCATCGGACCATGGGCCGCGACCAATTCGGCCAAGCGCCCGGCCCCATCCTCGGCATATTTGTCCAAAGCGATTTCAAACAGCGCCTCTTTCGATCCGAAGGCGGCGTAGAAACTGCCGGGCTTCATCTTCAGCACCGCTTCGAGGTCTTTCAGCGACGTGCCCGCCCAGCCCTGACGCCAGAACAGATCGCGGGCGCGGTCGATCAACTCGGCTCGGTCGTGGTTCGGTTTGCGGGGCATGTGATCACCATATGTTGAACGATCACTCAAATATATACTTGAGTGATCGCTCAAGAAAGCCTAAATGACGGATATCGACGATTTACAAAGGTAGAAACGATGACATTCCCGTCCCACGACCAAAACACCGCGCCCGAAGCCTCCAAGCCGCTGCTGGAAGAATCGCAAAAGGCCTTTGGCCGCCTGCCGGGTCTGCACAAGGTGCTGGCCGAAAGCCCGCAGGCTTATGAAGGCTATCAGGTGCTGCACAAGCTCTTCACCGAGACCGAGTTCGACGCCGAAGAGCTGACCGTTGTTTGGCAGTCGATCAACGTCGAGAACGAGTGCCACTACTGCGTGCCCGCCCACACCGGCATCGCCAAGATGATGAAGGTCTCGGACGAGATCAGCGACGCGCTGCGCAATGAAACCGCCCTGCCGACGCCCAAACTCGAAGCGCTGCGGACCTTCACCGTGCAGATGGTCCGCAACCGCGGCTTCGTTTCCGACGCGCAGATGCAGGCGTTTTTCGACGCAGGCTATGGCCACCGCTCGGTGCTGGACGTGATCCTCGGCATGGCGCAGAAAACCATGTCGAACTACGTCAACCACGTGGCCGAAACCCCGGTGGATGAGGTTTTCCAGCCGCTGGCATGGAAACGCGGCGACAAGAAGCTCGACGTTTAAAGTAAAAGGCGCGCCCATAGAGGCGCGCCTTTTTTCGACTGCGTTTAAGCGTGCCGTCCCTTACTAGGCAGTCTTCCAACGGTCGAGCGTGAGGGTCACCATCGCCTCATCAAGGTTCACCGTCGCCTCGCCGTCTTGGATCATCACCTGAAGCTTCATCGCCCGGCTGGCCAGCTCCGCCAGCGCCTTGGTGTCACCCTCGGCCAGGTTCACCACGTCCAGATTGTCAAAACGGGTGGTGCCGTTCTTGACCTTATCCCACCAGATCTCCGCCGTCTTGCCACCATAGGGGTAGACCACGACCTTCGCCGCCTTGTTGCAGGACTGGCGCAGGACCTTCTCACTCGGCAAGCCGAGCGTGATCCAAACGTCCAACTCGCCGCTCAGACTCTTCTGCCAGATGTCCGGCTCATCATCCGTAGAGAGGCCCTTGGTCATCTCCAGATGCTCATGGGCGTTAAGGGCAAAGGCCACCAGCCGCACCATCAGGCGCTCATCGGTTTCCGAAGGATGTTTAGCGATGGTCAGCTTATGGGTCTTGTAATAATGACGATCCATGTCCGAGACCGAAAGCTCGACTTTGTAGATGGTGGCATTCTGCGCCATGATATGTCTCGTTTTCCAAGGTAGGCGCTGCCTACGCGCTTGGGCCGACCGGGAAAAGGGAATTGTCACTGGGCTCTGCGCGGGTCCGGCAGATGAAAGCCCGCCAATTTTGCGCGAAATTGACGCTATTTGGCCCGGTGCAGCGCCCAAAAGGCCAAGCATCTTCGCCAGCGCGCCGTTGTGCGGCGGGGGAAGACATCCTACCCTACCCGCATGATCGACCGTCGCACGCTTCTCTGGGCCCTCGGCTCTACCGCTTTGACTGCGACAGCGGCATTTTCCCAAGAGGCGGGTGGCATCCTACGCGGGTTCAACCTGATCGAGACGCCGAACGCTCCCTTCGGCAGCCCCGCCGCCGCCCAAAGTATCGCGCGGCTGCGTGACACGGGCGCGACGGCGGCGACGGTGATCCCCTTCCTATGGCAGCCTACGCCCGGTTCCAGCGCCATTGTCATGGGGGATGCGCTGCCCCATGACAGGATCGCCGCCGGGATCGCGCAGCTGCACGCCGCGGGGCTCGCCGCCATCGTCAAACCCCATGTCTGGGTGCCCGGAAGTTGGGCCGGCGCGATTGCCCCGGAGCCGGACAGCGCAGACGCATGGCACGCCGCCTACGCAGAGGTTCTGCGCGCCATCGCGTTCACAGCAGAGCGTAACGGCGCCGACGTGCTCGTCCTCGGCACCGAATTGCGCGGCGTATCGGGGGCGCCGCAGTGGGGCGAGACCATCGCCGAGATACGCGCGCTTTTCAGCGGAAAGCTCACCTATGTCGCCCACGGCGCCGATGAGGCAGAGAAGGTCACCTTCTGGCCCGAACTGGATGCCGTGGCGGTATCCCTCTACCCCGTTCTAGGCGCCCCGGACGCGCCTGCCGATTGGGACCGCGCCATCGCCTTAGAATTGGACCGGGTCGCCGCCGTGGCGCGAAAATATGCAAAACCCATCTGGATCGCGGAAATCGGCCTCCGCTCCGCTGAGGGCGCGACCGCCCGCCCATGGGAAAGCGCCGAAGAACGCGCCGCCCCCGCCGACATGGCGCTTCAGGCCGAGGTGCTGGATCGCTGGCTCCGCGCCCTTGAGGCCCGGGGGATTCAAGACGTCTGGATCTGGCGTTGGTTCACCGACCCCGACGGCGGCGGCGCGGGAGACACTGATTTTACGGTGCAGAATAAGGTGGCGCAGGAGGTGATCGCAGGGTTTTGGCGCGAAAAATGAACGGGCTTAGGCGGCGCAAAGCACCGGGATCATTCATACGAATATGCGGAAAACCTTCTGGAAAAGGTGGTACCCAAGGCCGGACTCGAACCGGCACGCCTCGCGGCGGGGGATTTTGAATCCCCTGCGTCTACCATTCCGCCACTTGGGCACGTAGGGCGATGTAGCCTGCAAAAGCGGCAGGAGCAAGTGGATTTTCACCCGTGCTGCGCGCCCAGTTGCTTGACCTTGGACGCGCGACATGGTGAGGCATTCAAAACAGCCGGAGCCCCCGATAATGATCCGCCGCCTTTATGACTGGACGCTGGGCCTGGCCCAACACCGCCATGCCCTCTGGGCGCTTGCCGTTGTCGCTTTTGTCGAAAGCTCCTTCTTTCCGATCCCCCCTGACATCCTGATGATCCCGATGATCATCGCGCGGCCAAATCGCGCTTGGCTGATCGCCGGGGTGGCGCTGCTCGCGTCGGTCTTGGGCGGGCTTTTGGGCTATGCCATCGGCGCGCTGGCCTTTGAGAACCTCGGCCAGCCGATCCTTGCAAGTCTGGGCAAGACCGATGCGATGGCGGAATTCTCGACCCGGTTCAATGACATGGGCTTTTGGGCGGTGCTGGTCGCCGGGGTCACCCCCTTCCCTTACAAGGTCATCACCATCATGTCGGGCTGGACGGGTATGCCGCTTGGCACCTTTATCATGACCTCAATCCTCGCCCGCGGGCTGCGGTTCTTTGTCGTGGCGGGGCTGCTGTGGCGCTTTGGCGCACCGATCCGAGACTTCATTGAACGACGCTTGGGTTTGATGTTCACATTGGCAGTCGCCCTGCTGATCGGCGGCTTCATGGTGGTGAAGGTACTATGACGGGTAAGACATTGACTTTGCTCGCGACGCTCGGTTCGGCCGCGCTGTTGCTGGGGGCTTTCGGGTTTCAACATCTGGGCGGCTACGCGCCCTGTCAGATGTGCCTTTGGCAGCGCTGGCCCCATGCAGCGGCGGTGCTGATCGGGGCAATCGTGCTGCTCGGCGGGCCGCGCGTGCTGGCCTGGCTCGGCGCCATGGCGGCGGCGGTGACCGCGCTGATCGGCATCTTTCATGCCGGTGTGGAATGGGGCTGGTGGCCCGGGCCAAGTTCCTGCACCGGCGGCGGCATGGATTTGGGCAGCCTCGATGGCGGGTCGCTCCTGTCGACCGAAGGCCCGAGCGGCTTGGTCATGTGCGATGAGATCGTCTGGCAGTTTCTGGGCCTGTCGATGGCCGGGTGGAACGCGATTTTCTCTTTCCTCTTGATCGGCCTTTGGGTCGCCGCCGCGCGGAAGGCGGCCTGAAGAACGAGAACCGGACAAACTGGACAGATGACCTTCCAGTTTGTCAGAAACACCCCCGAAACGGACAGTTTGACGGCTTGTCGTTCGACAGATGCGCGGATTATCTGAGATCAAACATCTCAGGAGTCCCCCATGTCGAACCAACAGAACTGTATTTTGCTGGGCGTTCCGCTGGACAGCGGCAAGCGCCGTCGCGGCTGCCTGATGGGGCCGGACGCCTACCGCACCGCGGGGCTGGAGCGCGCGCTGCGCGACCTTGGCCATAGCGTGACCGACCGCGGCAACGTGGCCCCTGCCCCCTACCACGCCAAGGAGCACGACAAACTGCACGCGCTGGAAGAGACCATCGCCTGGACCGAGAGCCTCGCCGCCGCCGCCGATGCGGCGATGGACGACGGGCTGCCGATCTTCATGGGTGGCGACCACGCGCTGGCGCTTGGCACCGTGCTGGGCGCGATGCGCCACGCCGAGAAGGCGGGCCGCCCGCTCTTCGTGCTCTGGCTCGATGCGCATACGGATTTCCACACGCCGCAGACCAGCGACAGCGGCAACCTGCATGGCACCCCTCTGGGCTATGTTACCGGACGCGAAGGCTTTGATGGGTTTCCGAAGATCGACAAGCCCCTGCCCCATGATAATATCGCCATGATCGGCCTGCGCTCGGTCGATGCCGCCGAACGCGCGGCGCTGCAGGAGACCACGGTCACCTACGTCGACATGCGCGAGATTGACGAGAGCGGCATCGCCAAGCCGCTACAACGCTTCCTCGACAAGGTGGCGGCGGCGGGCGGCATGCTGCATGTCTCGCTCGACGTCGATTTCCTCGATCCTTCCGTCGCGCCCGCCGTGGGCACCACCGTGCCGGGCGGCGCCACCGTGCGCGAGGGCCATCTTGTGATGGAGATGCTCTCGGACAGCGGGCTGATGAGCTCGCTCGATCTGGTGGAGCTGAACCCCTTCCTTGATGAGCGGGGCCGCACCGCGCAGCTGATGGTCGACCTCACCGCCTCGGCCTTTGGCCGCCGCGTCTTTGACCGCCCCACACGCGCATATTGATTGGAGACCCCAAGATGACCAACCTCAAACCCTCCGACAAGGCGCTGGTGCCTTTCGTTTCCGTCGACCAGATGATGAAGCTCATCCACCATGTTGGCGTCGAAGAGATGCTGCGCGGGCTGGCCGAATATATCGAAGCCGATTTCAAACGTTGGGAGCTTTTTGACAAGACCCCGCGCGTGGCGAGCCACTCCGAGAAGGGCGTGATCGAATTGATGCCGACCTCGGACGGCGATGTTTACGGTTTCAAATACGTCAATGGCCATCCCGACAACACCAAAACCGGCTTCCAGACCGTGACCGCCTTTGGCCTTCTGGCCAATGTGGCCAACGGCTACCCGGTGCTGCTGACCGAGATGACGATCCTCACCGCGCTGCGCACGGCGGCGACCTCGGCGGTGGTGGCGCGGCTGCTGGCGCCCAAGGGCAGCCGAGTCATGGCGATGATCGGCAACGGCGCGCAGTCCGAGTTCCAAAGCCTCGCCATGAAGGCGATCTGCGGCATCGACGAGGTGCGGCTTTACGACATCGACCGCGCGGCAACCGCGAAATGCGCGCGCAATCTGGCGGGCTCGGGGCTGAAGGTCGTGGAATGCGACAGTGCCGAGGAGGCGATCATGGGCGCGCAGATCATCACGACCTGCACCGCGGACAAGCAATATGCCACGATCCTGACCGACAATATGGTCGGCTCCGGCGTACATATCAACGCGATCGGCGGCGACTGTCCGGGCAAGACGGAACTGGCGCCCGCGATCCTGCACCGCTCGGGCATCTTCGTGGAATACCCCGAGCAGACCCGCATCGAGGGCGAAATCCAGCAGCTTGAGCCTGACCACCCGGTGACCGAGATCTGGCAGGTGCTGACCGGTCAGGCAGAGGGCCGCCGCGATGCGCAACAGATCACCCTGTTCGACTCCGTGGGCTTCGCGATCGAAGATTTCTCGGCCCTGCGCTATGTCCGCGACCAGATTGCCGAAACCGGGCTGTTCCAGCCGCTCGACCTTCTGGCCGACCCGGATGATCCGCGCGACCTGTTTGGCATGCTGCAACGCGCGGGTTGAGTGTTTGGGGCCGCCGTTCTTCCGCGGCGGCCTCTACCCTTTCGTCACGTCATGGGCATAGAGCCAATCGAAGGCCCGCAGCATGGCACCGGGGGCCAGCGTTGAGGCGATGCGCAGCCCGGTATGGGCCGCAAAGCGTATCGGACCTGAGCGCAGGTGATAGCGGGTGGCGTTGCCTTCGGAGGTTTTCACGATGCGCCGCGCCCGGTCGATGCGCGCCGCCTGATAGGCGGTGAGCGCCGCGTCGCGCGGATAGCGGGTCAGGCAATCGGCCAAGACCCATGCATCCTCCAACGCCATATTCGCGCCCTGCGCCAGAAAGGGCAGTGTCGGATGGGCCGCGTCGCCCAAAAGCGCGACGCCATCGGCCTGCCAATTTGCGGCGACGGGGTGATGGTGCAGCCCCCAGAGAGTGACCTCCTCCACCGCCTCCAACATCTGCGCGGCCTGTGCCCCGAAACCGGCAAAGGCGCGGCGCAGGTTGGCGGGATCGTCGCGATGGTGCCAGCCTTCGGCGGCCCAATCGTCACGCTCTTCCACGGCCACGAGGTTGACCATACGCCCCTCGCGTAACGGATAGCTGACCAGATGCTTCCCCGGCCCCATGGTGACCCGCGCCTCGGGCGGATGATCGACCACGTTGGGGATAAGCGCGCGCCATGCGACCTGCCCCGAGAACCGCGCCTGATCCGCCCCATTCAACTGTATCCGCCCGACCGAGTGGATGCCATCGGCGGCCACCACCAGTTCCGCCCGCCGCCGCCCGCCGCGCGCCATCTGGACCTGCGGCAAAGCGCCGGGGTGGATGGAGGCGACCTGCGCATCGGTCTCGAAAGTGACATTGGCCCGCTGTGCGGCCTCACGCAAAAGGTCGATCAGATCGGCACGGTGGAGGAAATAATAACGCTGGTCCTCCGGCAGGCGGGTCAGGTCCAGCCGCGCCACTTGGCCGCCCTTGGCATAGTCGCAAAGCCGTACCACCTGCCCGCGCACCGCACCGCGTGCCGCCAACCCACGCTCAAGCCCCAGCCCGCGCAGGACGGCGAGGCCATTGGGGCTGATCTGAAGCCCGGCACCGATCTCGGAAAAGCGCGCGGCCTGTTCGAGCAGGGTCACGGCCACGCCACGCCGCGCCAGCGCTGTGGCCAGCGCCAGCCCGCCGATCCCGCCGCCCACGACAATCGCATTGGAAGGTTTCATTCGCGCCCCAACCACAAACGCCGAAGCATTTGCCCCGGCGTGTGGTGTTTCAGGTGATGTCAGTCGTCGCGGTGGACTTTTTCGCGCCGCTCGTGACGCTCTTGCGCCTCAAGGGTCATGGTGGCTATGGGCCGCGCGTCCAGCCGTTTGAGCGAGATCGGATCGCCGGTGACCATGCAGTAACCGAACTCTCCCTCGTCGATCCGCCGCAGCGCCGCGTCGATCTTGCCGACCAGTTTACGCGCCCGATCCCGGGTGCGCAGTTCCAAAGCGCGGTCGGTCTCTTCCGAGGCGCGGTCGGTCACATCCGGGATGTTCCGGGTGCCGTCTTGCAGTGTTTCGATGGTGTCGCGGCTGCCTGCCAACAGTTCCGCCTTCCAGTTGATCAGCTTGCGACGAAAGTACTCAAGCTGACGGTCATTCATGAATGGCTCGTCCTCGGCCGGACGATAGTCGTCCGGCAGGAACATTTCCTGCTTCATTTGTTTTTCCCCGGCGTTTTTCAACTCAGACATTAAAAAGGCCTGTCTCCCGACATCGTCCCCTGCCGCAGCGTCTATCTGAGCGGGTAACAATTGTCACTACACAATCCCTTTGATTTTTGGTTAAAGGCCAAGGATCAAGCGCCCGTCACACGAGGTTGAAAACAAGATGAAATTCCAAGGCACCAAAGACTACGTCGCCACCGAGGACCTGAAAATTGCCGTAAATGCGGCGGTGACGCTGGAGCGGCCATTGCTGGTGAAGGGCGAGCCCGGCACCGGCAAGACCGAGTTGGCGCGGCAGGTCAGCGACGCTTTGGGCCTGCGCATGATCGAATGGAACATCAAATCGACCACCCGCGCACAGCAGGGCCTGTACGAGTATGACGCCGTGAACCGTCTGCGCGACAGCCAGTTGGGCGACGAGCGGGTTCATGACGTGAAGAACTACATCCGCAAGGGCAAGCTTTGGCAGGCTTTCGAGGCGGACGAGAAGGTCGTGCTGCTGATCGACGAGATCGACAAGGCCGACATCGAGTTTCCCAACGACCTGTTGCAGGAACTCGATAAGATGGAATTCTTCGTTTATGAGACGGGTGAGACGATCCGGGCCAAGCAGCGCCCCATCGTCATCATCACCTCGAACAACGAAAAAGAACTGCCCGACGCCTTCCTCCGCCGCTGTTTCTTCCACTACATCCAATTCCCCGACATGGAGACGCTGAAACAGATCGTCGAAGTGCACCATCCGGGCATCAAGCAACAGCTTCTGACCACCGCGCTGACGCAGTTCTACGAGATCCGCGAACAGCAGGGGCTGAAGAAGAAACCCTCGACCTCCGAAGTGCTGGACTGGCTGAAGCTTTTGCTGGCCGAGGATATGGACGCCGAAGATCTGGCCAAGGACGGCCCCAACGCCCTGCCCAAGCTGCACGGCGCGCTGCTGAAGAACGAGCAGGACGTGCATCTGTTCGAGCGGTTGGCCTTCATGGCGCGGCGTCAGCGGTAGGGCGGCAACACAAATGCGACTTTACGTCAAAAGCGGGTATTTTCCTCGCTTTTGATTTTTCACCTGCCTAGGCTGAGGTCAATCACGGGCGCAAAGACCCGGGTTCAAACGACCGATGGGGCAGGCAGATGCAAGGACAATCAGCAACCGCGCCACGCGCATATTGGGATAGAGCAGCCCACGCGGAGAAGCAGAGAGGCCCGGGCGCATGAGACGCAGCGTGAAGGCGCGGCTGATCCTGCCGCTGATGTTGCTGCTGAACGCCTGCGTGCCCGCCTCGCATTCCGAGGTGGCAACCCGCGCGGTCATCGCCGACAGCACCCTGCCCCCGATGAAGCAGTTCACCCAAGCCCGCCCCGCTCAGCCGCATGTGTCGAATGCGGCGCTGGCGGAGGATTTTCTCGACCTGTCCTTCCGGATGGAAAGTGGCCGCGCCCTGCCCGTTCTGACCCGTTTCGAGGGGCCGATCACCCTGCGCGTGCTGGGCCAACCGCCCGCCACACTGGGGCCGGACCTTGCGCGTCTGCTGGCCCGTCTGCGCCGCGAGGCCGGGATCGAACTGCGTGAGGTCACAGGCGGAGAGGCCAGCATCACCATTCAAGCGGTGAACCGCAGCCAAATCCGGCGGCTCTTGCCACAGGCGGCCTGTTTCGTGGTGCCAAACGTCAGCACGCTTGAGGAATACCGCCGCGCGCGACGCGCGCCCGCCACCGATTGGACCCGCCTGACCGAGCGGCGCAGGCTGGCGATCTTCCTGCCCAATGACGTGAGCCCGCAGGAAAGCCGCGACTGTCTGCATGAGGAACTTGCTCAAGCGCTTGGGCCGCTGAACGATCTCTACCGGCTGCCGGATTCGGTCTTTAACGACGACAACGTGCATACGGTGCTGACCGGTTTCGACATGCTGGTGCTGCGCATCTATTATGACCCCGCGCTGCGCTCGGGCATGAACCGCGAAGAGGTCGCCGCCCGTTTGCCGGGCATTCTGGCCCGGGTGAACCCCGCAGGCGGCACCGTCGCCCCTCGCCCCGCCCGCGCCACGCCGCAGGTCTGGAGCCGCGCGATCCAAACCGCTCTTGGCCGCGACGTGGGCCGCAACGCCCGGCTGAAGGCCGCCCGTGACGCGCTGCGCATCGCCGAGACGCAGGGCTGGCAGGACAACCGCCACGCCTTTTCGCATTACGCCATGGGCCGGGTCATCCAGATGACCGAACCCGCCGCCGCACAGGCGCATTACCAAACCGCCGACGCCCTCTATGCCCGCACCCCCGGCACAACGCTGCACCGCGCCTATGTCGCCACCCAGCGAGCGGGCTATGCGGTGACCATCGGCGATGGCGCAGGCGCGCTGACCCTGATCGAGCCGCATCTGCCCGTGGCAAAGGCCAGCGAAAACGCCGCCCTTCTGGCCACGCTCATGCTGCTTAAGGCCGAAGCGTTGGAGATCGAAGGCCGCGGCATTGAGGCGCGCCGCGTCAGGCTGGACAGCATCGGCTGGGCGCGATACGGCTTTGGCCCTGACTGGGCAGTGCGGGCCAAGCTGCGCGAGATCGCAAGCCTGAACCCGCGCAATGGATAGGCCCACAAAACAAACGGGCAATAGGTTATGATAGCACTCGGATTGGCATTGATCGGCGCGATTATCGGCGGGCTGACCGCGCGCAAACGCGGCGGGAACCGCAAGGACATCGCGCAATATGCCGCGGGCTATGGCATGGCCTTTCTCATCGTCGGCATGATCGCCACGGTTCTGCTGGACCGCGCATTGAGCGTCTGATGTTTCTGCCCTTCTTCGATCAGCTACGCCGTCACAATGTCCCGGTCTCCTTGCGGGAGTTTCTGGCCTTTCTGGAAGGTATGAAAGCGGGGCTTGCGACCTATGACGTGGAGGCGTTTTACTACCTCGCCCGCGTGTCGATGGTCAAAGACGAGCGCAACATCGACAAGTTCGATCGCGCCTTCGCCGCCGCCTTCAAAGGGTTGGAGAAGATCAGCCTCGACGATGTGCTCGACGCCGTGGACCTGCCCGAAGACTGGCTGCGCAAGATGGCCGAGAAGCACCTCTCGCCCGAGGAAAAGGCCGAGATCGAAGCCATGGGCGGTTTCGACAAGCTGATGGAGACGCTGAAAAAGCGGCTTGAGGAACAGAAAGGCCGGCATCAGGGCGGCTCCAAATGGGTCGGCACGGCGGGCACATCGCCCTTCGGCGCCTATGGCTACAACCCCGAAGGCGTGCGCATTGGCCAAAAGGAAAGCCGCCACCAACGCGCGGTCAAGGTCTGGGACAAACGTGAGTTCCGCAACCTCGACGACAATGTCGAGATCGGCACCCGCAACATCAAGCTCGCGCTGAAACGCCTGCGCCGTTGGGCGCGCGATGGCGCGGCGGAAGAGTTTGACCTGAACGGCACGATCCGCGCCACGGCGGAACATGGCTATCTCGACGTCAAGACCCGCCCTGAGCGGCGCAATGCGGTGAAAGTGCTGCTGTTTCTCGACATCGGCGGTTCGATGGACCCGCATGTGAAAGTGGTCGAGGAACTCTTCAGCGCCGCGAAGGGCGAGTTTAAACATCTCGAACATTTCTATTTCCACAACTGCCTCTACGAAGGCGTGTGGCGCGACAACCGCCGCCGTTGGGATGCGCAGATCCCCACCCATGATGTGCTGCGCAGCTATGGGTCTGACTACAAATGCATTTTCGTGGGCGACGCCAGCATGTCACCCTATGAGATCGCCTATCCGGGCGGCGCGAATGAACATTGGAACGCCGAGGCCGGGGCGACTTGGCTGGCCCGCGCACGCGACCAGTGGCCAAACCACCTGTGGATCAACCCCGTCCCCGAACGGCAGTGGGGCTACACCCAATCCATCGCGATGATCCAAGAGATTTTCGGCCCCGAGGCCATGGTGCCCATGACGCTCGAAGGGTTGAGCCGGGGCATCAAGACCATGACGCGCTAACCCCTTCCTTGACAGCCCGCCGCGCCGCGCCACCTCAGGGGACGAAGGCAAGCAATGTGGAAGGAAATAGAATGTCCCCGATCATCAAATCCGGCAGCGCGAAATGGGAAGGCTCGCTCAAAGAGGGCAACGGCCATGTCTCGACCGAAAGCGGCGTGCTGTCCGACCAGCCCTATGGCTTCAACACCCGTTTCGAGGGCAAGCAAGGCACCAACCCCGAAGAGTTGATCGGTGCGGCCCATGCTTCCTGCTTTTCCATGGCCCTGTCAATGATCCTCGGGCAAAGCGACCTGACGCCCGACAGTATCGAGACCAAGGCCGAGGTCCATCTCGAAGAGAAAGACGGCGGCTTTCATGTGCCGAAAGTGCATCTGACGGTCGAGGCCAGCATCCCCGGCGCGTCGCAGGAAGACTTCGATGAGGCGGCCAAAACCGCCAAGGAGAACTGCCCAATCTCCAAACTGCTGACGGCAGAGATCACGATGGACGCGAAACTCGTCTGATCGCCAAGAATACGACCGGGGCGCAGGCCATGGCCGCTTGCCCCCGGTCCCCCCGCTCCCCATATTGAGCGCATGATCCGCGTTATCCCCATCCTCCTCGCCATCCTCTATGCGCTGGCGATGTACCGTTTCTCAACTTGGCGCACGGCGCGGGAGTTGGATGCGAAATCGACGCCGCTGGTCGATCCGAAGTTAAACGAGATCAGCAACCGCATGGCCCGCGCGCTCGACCTGCCGCGCATTAAGGTGCATCTTTATGAGATCGAACCCGTCAACGGGCTGGCCGCCCCCGATGGGCGTATTTTCATCACCCGCGGCTTCTATAACAAGTTCCGACAAGGTGCTGTAACGGCTGAAGAAATGGCAAGCGTTATCGCCCATGAGTTGGGTCACGTCGCCCTTGGCCATTCCCGCCGCCGGATGATTGATTTCTCGGGCCAGAACGCCCTGCGCACGGCCCTTGCGATGGTGCTGGGGCGGCTCATTCCCGGCATCGGCGTCTGGATCGCCAGCGGGCTGACCAGCCTGCTTGCCGCGCGGTTGTCGCGTAGTGACGAATATGAGGCCGACGCCTATGCCGCCGCCCTGCTCACCAAAGCCGGGATCGGCATTGGCCCGCAAATCTCCCTGTTCGAAAAGCTCGACGCGCTCAGCCAATCTGGCGGCAACCGTCCGCCTGCGTGGTTGCTGAGCCATCCAAAGACGGAAGAGCGGATCGACAAGCTGCGGCAAATGCAGTTGCGGTGGGACGGCTGATCTAGCCCAAAGCCTTTGCCAGCCTCGGCAGCCGCGCCTTTTTCAGCAGGGCACGCATTTCCCATGGCTCACCGGAAAGCCGCCGCGCCTCTTGCAAGACAGCTTCGGCCACGGGGGCAACCAGTTCAGGCGTCGCCTGCCAGATGCCATGCAGATAGCTGTCGGGATCGGCGCGGCTCAGCCCCTCTTCGGCGAGGATTTGGCGCGGGAAGTCCTTGGCATTAAGCGTCAGGATCATATCGGCGCTGCTGGCCACGGCGACGGCCAGCACATGGATGTCATTAGCATCCGGCAGCCACAGCCGCGCTTGTAGACCGGGGGAAGCCTCGCGTTCGGCCCCGGGCCAATTGCCGCGCAACAGTGCGATTTCGGCCCGCGCTTGGGCTTCGCCCGCGGGGCCAAGTTTGACCGCTGCGCGGGCCCATTCTTCCAAGATACGCGCCGACCAGATCGGCTCGAACGCGCCCCGCACCGCCACGCCGAGCACCATCTCGCGCATCACCGTGGGATAAAGCACGCAGGTGTCGATCAGCACGCGGGGGCGCGTTTCCATCACAGGCGGAAGAACAGCGACTTGAGATAGCCGCTTTCCGCAAGCTGGGGCAGTTGCGGGTGGTCCGCCCCGGCGAAACCGGTGTGCAGTAGCATGGCGCGGCGTCCGGCCCGACCGATGCCGCGCACCGAAGCCGTGCGGAACTGGTTCAGGTCAGCGGCATGAGAGCAGGAGCAAAGCCCCAGAATGCCGTTCTCCGCCACCAGTTGCGCCGAGAGGCGCGCGACACGTTCATAGGCGCGCAAGCCAGCGTCGACCGCTTGGCGCGAGGGGGCAAAGGCAGGCGGGTCGCAGATCACCACGTCGAAAGTCTCGCCCTCGTCCCGCAGGGCGGTGAGCACATCGAAAGCATCGCCTTGGCGGGTGGCGAAACGGTCTTGCATGCCCATCGCTGCGGCCCCGGCCTCGGCCAGTTCCAGCGCGGGGGCGGAGCCGTCCACCGCCAGCGCCGAGGATGCGCCGCCCGCAAGTGCCGCGAGGGAGAAGCCGCCGACATGAGAGAAGACATCAAGCACCCGCGCACCATTCCGCGCGAGATTAGCGGCAAAGGCGTGGTTCGGGCGTTGGTCATAGAACAGGCCGGTTTTCTGCCCGCCGGTGAGGTCGGCCATATAGGTCGCGCCATTCATCGGCACCGGCAGCGGCCCCTCGGGCGTCTCGCCCGCCAACGTGGACGAGGCATCGTCGAGCCCTTCGAGCTTGCGGGTCCGGCCTGAGGCGTTTTTGAGTACGTTGTGCACGCCCGTCACGGATTGCAGCGCGGCGACGAGCGGCTCAATCAGTGCGTCTGCCCAAGCGGCATTGGGTTGGATCACGCAGGTATCGCCGAAACGGTCGATGATGACGCCCGGCAGGCCATCAGCCTCGGCATGGATCAGGCGGTAATAGGGCTGATCGTAAAGCTGGCTGCGCAGTTGAAGGGCGCGATTGAGGCGCGCTTCGAACCAGGCCTGATCGATCTGCGCCTCGGCGTCTTGGTCGATCATTCGGGCGATGATCTTGGAGTTCGGATTGACCGCGACCAGCCCCATGGGCTTGCGCTCGGCATCCTCCAGCAGCGCCAGCGTGCCGGGGGCGAGCCCGCGCGTGCGGCGGTCGGTGACCAATTCATTGGCGTAGACCCAAGGAAAGCCGTGGCGGATGGCGCGGGCGTTGGCCTTGGGCAATAGGCGCACCACGGGACGTGTGGCAGGCTGCGGGGCGGAGGGGGGTTGGGGCGTTGTCATAGCGCCCCTCGTACTGCGTTCGCGCGGCTGGGGAAAGAGGTTTCGCAAGCCCCGATCGGCGGTCAGTTGCGCGCCCTGCCCCGCCAGCCGCCCCGGCGGCGCGGGGTGGTCAGCGTCGTCTGCCCCTCGCGCAGCACTTGGGTCATCGGGTGATCGGCGGCGGCGCGGTGCCGTTCCAGCAATCGGGTGATGGCGGCGCTGCTGTCGTGTCCGTCGGGCAGGCTCAGGGCCCAGTCGAGAAAGATGCTGCGGCATTCGGCGGCACCGATCCCCTCCATCCGGTAGGATTCGCGGATCAGGCCCTTGGGGTCATCGGGATCGCTCATGCGCCCTCCCGCCCCGGCATTGGCAGCGCTGCGTTAATGATCTGCGCGGCGCTATCGTAGTCGGTCTGCATCTTGCTTTCCAAGGCAGAAAGGTCAGCACACCCCAGCACACGACAGAGGAAACTCGCCCCCGCCTGCCCCATCGCCCCTGCCTCGAT
The DNA here is from genome assembly GCF_043556995.1 of Sulfitobacter sp. 1A15106. Lineage (NCBI taxonomy): Bacteria > Pseudomonadati > Pseudomonadota > Alphaproteobacteria > Rhodobacterales > Roseobacteraceae > Sulfitobacter > Sulfitobacter sp. 1A15106. Next base: position 209,009 of record NZ_JBIFFM010000007.1, read on the forward strand.
CGGATTGGCCGAGAGCAGCCGCGCGGCGCAGTTCAGAGTCCAAGCATCGGTATAGGCGGCGGAGAGGGTCGCCTCCCCTTCGGCGTCGATCACCCCTTCGTCGCGCGCGGCGGCAAGGCCCGCGTCGATCTCACGCGCGCCAGTGCCGCCGATGAGCGCCCCCGCCTGCGCGAAAAGTTCAATATCCTGCAATCGTCCCGCGCCGGTCTTGGCGTCGAGCGCACCTGTGGGGCTGCGGACGGCGGCGATGCGGCGGCGCATATCGGCCACCTCCCCCAGCACCTTGTCACGCGGGGCGGCGCGGCTGAGGATGTCTTTGCACAGCGCGTTAACATCGCGGCCCAGTTCCTCTGCCCCCGCGATCACCCGGGCACGGGTGAGGGCCAGATGCTCCCAAACCCATGCTTGTTCTTTCTGATAGCTCTCGAAACTGGCAAGGCTGGTCGCCACAGGCCCCTGATTGCCCGAAGGCCGCAGGCGCATATCGATGTCGTAAAGCTTGCCTTGGGCCATCGGCGCGGTCATCGCGGTGATCATCGCTTGGGTCAGCCGCGCGTAATAGCTGCGCGTGGCGAGGGGTTTGGGGCCATCGGAACTCTCCACCCCATCGGCGTCATAGATCACCAGCATATCGAGGTCCGAGGTCGGCGTGAGCCGCCCGGCCCCGAGCGAGCCCATGCCAAGGATCACCGCCCCGCGCCCCGGAGGCGGGCCATGGCGGGTGGCGAATTGATCGACGACCACGGGCCAAAGCGCCTGCAAGACGGCTTGGGCAAGCTCGGCATACTGCCGCCCGGCGGTGGCCGCGTCGATCAACCCGCGCAGCAGATGCACGCCGATCCGAAAATGCCATTCGCGCGCCCAACGGCGGGTGCCGTCAAGGCGCAACTCATAGTCCGCCTCCCCCGCCAGATGCTGCGCCAGCATCTCGGTCAGTTTGGTCTGGCCCGGCCAGTCCGAGAAGAAATCCCCACCGATCACCGCGTCGAAAACGCCGGAGTTGCGCGACAGATGCGTGGCAAGCGCGGGCGATGTGGCGACGATATCCACCAAGAGGTCGCCCAGTTGCGGATTGGCCCGCAGAAGCGAAAAGAGCTGAACCCCGGCGGGCAGCCCCGCGAGAAAACCGTCGAAGGCCAAGAGCCCCTCGTCCGGCTTGGCGGATTGCGCCAGACGGTCGAGCAGCAGTGGCTTCAGCCGCCCGAAAATATCCGCCCCCCGTTCCGAGCGCAGCGCGGGATAGCCGGGCCAACGGTCCAGCACCGAGGTGTCGAATTGATGCGCCGGGCGGGCGGCTTCGGGCTCTTCCCTCGTGGCGGCGAAAAAGCTCTCGATCAGGTCGTGCACGGCTTGCAGACGCTCATGAAGATCGGCCTGTAAGTCTTTGACATCCATATTCATCATGGCGGCCAGCCGGTCGAAATCGGCATCGTTTCGGGGCAGCGTGTGGGTCTGGGCGTCTTGCACCATTTGCAACCGATGCTCGACCGTGCGATGCGCGCGGTAGTGATCGCCAAGCGTCTCGGCGACCTCATCGGGCACCCAGCCCTTTTCGGCCAGCACCTGCAATCCTGCGAGCGTCCCACGGGGCCGCAAATCGGGGTCGCGCCCCCCGGCGATGAGTTGTCGGGTCTGGGTGAAGAACTCGATCTCGCGGATGCCGCCCCGGCCCAGTTTCATGTCATGACCCGGCAGGGTGATCGGGCCGCCCAAGCCCTTGTGCTCACGGATCGCCAGCCGCATGTCATGGGCGTCTTGGATCGCGGCGAAATCCAGATGGCGGCGCCAGACGAAGGGGCGGAGCGATTGCAGAAACGCCTCGCCCGCCGCGATGTCGCCCACTGCGGGGCGGGCCTTGATATAGGCTGCGCGTTCCCATGTGCGGCCAAGGCTTTCGTAGTAACGCTCGGCTGCTTCCATCGCGATGCAGACGGGGGTGACCGCCGGGTCGGGGCGCAGGCGCAGATCCGTGCGGAAGACATAGCCTTGGGCCGTATTCTCGCTCAGCGTGGCAGACATGGCGCGCGTGGCTTTGACGAAGGCGCTGCGGGCGGCGTGGAAATCATCAGGCGCAAAACGGCTTTCATCAAAAAGGCAAATCAGGTCGATGTCGGAGGAATAGTTCAGCTCCCCCGCGCCCATCTTGCCCATGGCAAAGACGACCATGCCGGCGCAATCGGAAAGATCGTCCATCGTCATGCCCGGCAGCTTGCCGCGCTTGATTTGGGCCGCCAGCCCCGCGCGCAGGGCCGCGCCGCAGGCGGCATCGGCGTATTCGGTCAGCGCCCCGGTCACCTCTTCCAGCGACCATGCCCCACCCAGATCGGCCAGCGCGGTCAGCAGCGCCATACGCCGCTTGCCCTGCCGCAGCCCATCGGCAAGCCGGTCGGGGGCCAGTTCCGCCGCTGCTGCGCAATTTTCGGCCAGAGCGGTTTCGGGATTGGCCACCGCCGCGCTCAGCCAGCCCGCCTCTTTCTCCAAAAGCGCCATCAGATAGGGCGCGGTCGAGGCCGCAGCCGAGATCATTTCGCGCAACTCCGGCGCGAGATCGGGCAGCAGCGCCGCCGCATCCTGCGCACGTTCGCAGTGGTAGACACGGGGGGAACGGGTGATCCGGGCGGCGAGAGATGGGTCTGTCATGGGGCCAGCTTTGCGGGCTGATCCAAGCGGCGTCAATGGGGGTTGCGACAGGGCACGGGCTTGCTACGACTTTGGCGCGCGCCCCGAGGGGGCGCGATGCGACAAGGGGCAGAGAATGAGCAAGAGTTTGAAACGCGTGCGTGCCACGCTGGAGGCCGCGGGGGTGACGCCGGAAATCCGCGAGACGGCTTTGGCGCGGACGGCGGTGGATGCGGCCACGGCGCTTGATTGCGCGGTCGACCAGATCGCGAAATCAATCGTTCTGCGCGGCGAAGACAGCGCGGCGGCGCTGCTGTTCATCACCGCGGGCGCGCAGCAGGTCGATCTGGAACAGGCCGCGGCGCTGGCCGGGGAGCCTTTGGGCAAAGCCGATGCCGCGCTGATCCGGGCGCAGACCGGCTTTGCCATCGGCGGCGTCGCGCCTTTGGGGCATATCACGCCGCCGCGCGCTTGGTTTGACCGCAATCTGCTGCAATTCCCGCTGGTCTGGGCCGCTGCGGGCACGCCGCATCACGTTTTCTGTCTTGAACCGCAGAGAATGGCGCAGCTTTCGGGCGCGCAAGTCGCTGATTTCACTGTCGCTTCTTAAATAATGTAAAAAACATTCACATAGCCCCTTGCGAAACGGGTTCGGCGTTCCGATCTATTCAATGTGAAAGACATTCACATTATCCGAAACGCCCGGGCCGGCGACAGGCCCGTCACGACCGAAAGGCTCAACAATGACGACAGTGACCACCGACCCGACCTACTCCCCCCGCCCCAGCTGGCTGGCCCGGACAGAAGCCTGGATGGACGCACGCGGCAAAGGCGCATGGATCGCCGCCATGGTGCTCGGCTTCATCTTCTTCTGGCCCCTGGGCCTCGCCCTTCTTGCCTATATGACTTGGAGCAAACGCATGTTCTCTTCGAAATCCTGCAGCCGCAAATCCAGCCGCGCGATGATGTCGCGCAGCACCGGCAACCGCGCCTTTGACGCTTATAAGGCCGACACGCTGCGCCGTTTGGAAGAAGAGCAGCACAACTTCGAAGCCTTCCTTGAGCGTCTGCGCGAGGCCAAGGACAAGGCCGAGTTCGACCAATTCATGGACGAACGCGCCAAGCGGGCCGAGACGGCCACAAACGCCTGATCGCGCCCTGACCCCCGCCCCCCGGCATCCCGCCCGGGGGGCCTTTCGCAGGACAAGACATGACCCAGACCCCAGACCCTGACCTACACCCGCAATTCTATGACGGCATCGCTGGCAAACGGCTGCTGGCTTGGGTCATCGATGTGACCCTTGTCCTGCTCTTTTGCGTGCTGATCCTGCCCTTCACGGCCTTTACGGGGCTGTTCTTTTTCCCCTTCCTGACGCTGGTGGTGGGCTTTGCCTACCGGGTGGCCACGTTGACCAGCGGCTCGGCCACATGGGGGATGCGCCTGATGGCGATGGAGCTGCGCGACCACCGCGACCGGCCCTTCGATTTCATGACCGCGCTTTTGCATACCATCGGCTATTCGCTGTCGATGACGGTCACCATCATTCAGGTCGTCTCGGCCGTTCTCATCTGCACCACGGCCCGCCGTCAAAGCCTTACGGACATGGCGCTTGGCACCGTGCCGGTGAACCGGCGGCTCAGCCGCTAGGGGCGGACGCAAATTTGCCCTTGGCGGCGCGGGGGGTGGTTGATAGCATCCCCCGATAAATGCTGGAAGCCCATGCGACATACACTGCCTTTGACACCACAATTCTATGTCACAGCGCCGCAACCCTGCCCCTATCTGGAGGGCCGGATGGAACGCAAGCTGTTCACCGCCCTTCAGGGCGATAATGCCGCACGCCTGAATGACAGCCTGTCGAGCCAAGGCTTCCGCCGCTCGCAAAATGTTCTGTACCGCCCCTCCTGTGCCGATTGCGCCGCTTGTCTTTCCGCGCGGATCGACGTGGCCGCCTTTCGCCCCAGCAAAAGCCAGCGCCGCATCCTGAAGCGCAACGCGGGGCTTAAGCGCCGCGCGACATCGCCTTGGGCCACGGAAGAGCAATATGACCTTTTCCGCAGCTACCTTGATAGCCGCCATGCGGATGGGGGCATGGCGGATATGGACGTGTTCGAATTCGCTGCCATGATCGAGGAAACGCCGATCCGCAGCCGGGTGATTGAGTATACCGACCCTGAGGCCGACAATGCCCTCGTTGGCGTCTGCCTGACCGATGTGCTGGGCGACGGGGTGAGCATGGTCTATTCCTTCTACACCCCCGACCGGCCCCGCAACGGGCTGGGCAATTACATCATCCTCGACCATATCGAAATCGCCCGCGCGGCGGGGCTGCCTTATGTCTATCTTGGCTATTGGGTGCCCGGCAGCCAGAAGATGGGATATAAGGCCAAATTCTCGGGGCTAGAGGTCTATATGGGCGGGCAGTGGCAAAAGATGCGCGATCCTGAGGGTTTCGTGCCCGACCAGCATCCGCTCAGCAACGATCCCATCGCCGAACAGGTGGCCAATATCACCCTGCCGGATGTCAGCCCGCGCTGAGGAAACCTATTGATTTTGGCACCATTACCGGGCGGCCCCTTGGGCTGCCCGTTTTGTTTTGTGTGATATCGCACCGGAAATGCAAGAAAGTACGCCGCACCGATCAAATCTTTCCAAAAATAACGCATTTGAGGAGCGATGCGAAATAAACCTACAAATAATCCCGCCGGACGTACAAGATTTTCGCCATTTCGCTGTTGACGCCCCTCTTTCCCCCTCCTAATCTCACGCCACGCTTAAAGGACCCTTAAGATGACCGACCTAGTCATTATTGTAAGACACACGCGCATGGGCCGGTAACGGTAGACCATAATCCTTCCCATGCGCCCCCGTCAGACCGGGGGTTTTTTTATGCCAATCGCAATAACCTGCCTTACGGAGCACCCAAGATGAAACGCCAGATGACCGGAGCGAAAATGATCGTCCAAGCCCTGATTGACCAGGGTGTGGACACCGTCTTTGGATATCCCGGTGGCGCGGTGCTACCGATCTACGACGAGGTCTTTCAGCAGAATTCGATCAAGCACGTTCTGGTGCGCCATGAGCAAGGCGCGGTGCACGCTGCCGAAGGCTATGCCCGTTCTACTGGCAAACCGGGCGTTGTGCTGGTCACCTCCGGCCCCGGTGCCACGAATGCGGTCACGGGCCTTACGGATGCGCTGCTCGACTCCATTCCGCTGGTGGTGCTGACCGGTCAGGTGCCGACCTTCATGATCGGCTCCGACGCCTTTCAAGAGGCCGACACCGTGGGCATCACCCGTCCCTGCACCAAGCACAACTGGCTGGTGAAAGAGACCGACACCCTTGGCGCCACCCTGCACGAGGCCTTCCATGTCGCCACCCATGGCCGCCCCGGCCCGGTGCTGATCGACATCCCCAAGGACGTGCAATTCGCCACTGGCCACTACGAGTCCCCCAAACCCTCGACCTCGCGCTATCAGCCTCAGGTCAAGGGCGACATGGCCGAGATCACCGAACTGGTCGCGGCGATGGAGACGGCGAAGCGTCCGATTTTCTACACCGGCGGCGGGGTCATCAACTCCGGCCCGGCGGCCAGCCAGCTTTTGCGCGAGTTGGTCGACGCCACCGGCTTTCCCATCACCTCCACCCTGATGGGCCTCGGCGCCTACCCGGCGTCGGGTGAGAAATGGCTTGGGATGCTCGGGATGCACGGGCTTTACGAGGCCAATATGGCGATGCATGACTGCGATCTGATGATCAACATCGGCGCGCGGTTCGACGACCGGATCACCGGTGTTATTGACAGTTTCAGCCCGAAATCCACCAAGGCGCATATCGACATTGACCCATCGTCGATCAACAAAGTGATCCGCATCGACATTCCGATCGTCGGCGATGTGGCCCATGTGCTCGAAGACCTGCTGAAGGTCTGGAAGTCGCGCGGCCGCAAGACCAATAGCGAGGCGGTGGCGAAATGGTGGCAGCAGATTGAAGAGTGGCGCAGCATCGACTGCCTCAAGTTCAACCAATCCGGCAAGGTGATCAAACCCCAGCACGCGCTGGCGCGGCTCGAAGCGCTGACCAAGGATCACGACCGCTATATCACCACCGAAGTGGGCCAACACCAGATGTGGGCCGCGCAATACCTCGGCTTTGAAGAGCCGAACCGCTGGATGACCTCGGGCGGCCTTGGCACCATGGGCTATGGTTTCCCCGCCTCCATCGGCGTGCAGATGGCCCACCCCGAGGCACTGGTGATCAATGTGGCGGGTGAAGCCTCGTGGCTGATGAACATGCAGGAAATGGGCACGGCGATGCAATTCGGCCTGCCGGTGAAACAGTTCATCCTCAACAACGAGCGTCTTGGCATGGTGCGCCAGTGGCAGGAACTGCTGCATGGTGAGCGCTATTCGCAAAGCTGGTCCGAAGCGCTGCCCGATTTCGTCAAACTGGCCGAGGCCTTTGGCGCCAAGGGGATCATCTGCTCAGACCCCGATGACCTTGATGATGCGATCATGGAAATGATCAACCACGACGGGCCGGTGATCTTTGACTGTCTGGTCGAGAAGCATGAGAACTGCTTCCCCATGATCCCAAGCGGCAAGGCGCATAACGAAATGCTGTTGCCCGGCGATCATGAGACCCAAGGTGTGATCGACGCAAAAGGCTCGGTGTTGGTGTAACCCGTTTTCTTTAAAAGATAACGTCCCGGAAATTGTTGAAGTTTCCGGCGAAGATGAAGAAGGACGAAGACATGGCTGCCCTAAAAATCAAAAAAGGTGCGACCTCGCATTCCGCCTATAACCTACGGCCCAACTTCTCGGATGTGGTTGAAAAACACACGCTGGCCGTGCTGGTCGAGAACGAGCCCGGCGCGCTGGCGCGGGTGATCGGCCTGTTCTCGGGCCGGGGGTATAACATCGACAGTCTGACCGTGGCCGAGGTGGACCATACCGGGCATCTGTCGCGTATCACCATCGTCACCAGCGGCACCCCGCAGGTGATCGAGCAGATCAAGGCGCAGGTCGGTCGCATCGTGCCGGTGCATGAGGTGCATGACCTCACCGTCGAAGGGCCGAGCGTGGAACGGGAACTGGCGATTTTCAAAGTCGTCGGCAAGGGCGAGCAACGGGTCGAAGCGCTGCGGCTGGCAGATATCTTCCGCGCCAATGTGGTCGACAGCACGCTCGAAAGCTTTGTTTTCGAGATCACCGGCGCGCCCGACAAGATCGACGCTTTCGCCGAGTTGATGCGCCCGCTGGGGCTGGCCGATGTCGCCCGCACCGGCGTGGCCGCCCTCGCCCGTGGTGTCTGACACGCGGGGCGTTTAGGCTTTCAGCTGGGCCGCGCGGAATTGGCGCGGTCCGGGCTTGGCGGTAAAGGGTATGATCTGGGCGCCATGCTGGCGCTTTCCCTCTGCCTCCGGCTCTGCCGCTAAGGGGCTATCGTGACGCAGCGCCTCGGGCAGATGCGAAGCCGCTTTCTCCTGAACCAGCCGGGGGTTGTCCGCGATACGCAGCTTGCGATGCACTGAGACGTCGAACTGCACCATATCGCCCGTGTCAAACCCCGCCCCCTGCCCGACACGGATCGCCGGCTCTTCGTAATAGGCAAGATCGCCTTGATCTTCGCACCAGAAAACCGCTTTTCCGGCGCTATTATCGCTCCACAGAACTACACCAATCATAGTACACCCCGCTTTCGATGTTTGTTCTCCATTCTGCGACAATCGAAAGAGGTGAAACATAGGTTAAAATGCAACGTGCGCTTGCATTTTGTGTCGGTTCCAGTAGGGTCAGCTACAATTCGGCGTCAGCTTTGACGCGCCTTCGCGTCAGTCTGTTAACCATCTGGCCATAGCGGCTTTTATTCCAAGGTCGCGACCCATTCAGAACGAGGCTGCATGTCCGCTCCCAACCGCTCTCCCTCTGAACTTCGTAGCATGTTCGGCGCCAATCTGCGCCAGTTGGCAGCGGATTACCCCTCAATCTCTGACCTTGCCCGGCAGCTTGGCATCAATCGCACGCAATTCAACCGCTACCTTTCGGGCGAAAGCTTCCCCCGGCCCGATGTGCTGGCGCGGATCTGCCGCTTTTTCGAGATCGACGCGCGGGTGCTGCTGGAGCCGGTAACCGAGATTTCCCTGAACCAAGATCCGATCAACAACAGCTTCTTGCGCGACTTTCTGGGCACCGGGGTTCAGAACGTGCCCGAGGCGGATTTCCCAAGCGGTTTTTACCGTTTCGCGCGGCGGTCTTTTCTGGATCAGGACAGGTTCGTGACCGGCGTGGTTTTTATCACGCGCCATGGCAGCAACACCTTCCTGCGCGGCTATGAGAGCGCGCCATCGCTGCGTGCGCAGGAGCTGCCGACCAACCCGATGGCGCGGGAATATCGCGGCATCGTCTCACGACAAGAGAATGGGGTTTCCATCGTCGTTTCGCGGCGTCGCACGCTGACCGGGTCGTTCAACTACCTCAACCGCGTCGCCTCTTTCGAGAATAACTTTTGGGTGGGCTACGTCACCCGCACCGCCCCCGAAAGCGCCGCGGGCACGCGGGTGACCCGGCTGACCTATGAGTATATCGGCAGAGACCCCAAAACCGTTCTGCCCGCCGCGCGGCAGGCGGGGTTCACCGACATCGACGCGCTGATGCCCTACCACCGCCGCCTGCTTCAGCCCGACGCGCCCTTTAACTGAGCCCCGCTAGAGCTGGGGCGGCTGCGCCTGCGGATAGCCCGTCGCCTCATGCCAACCTTGGGCCAGTTGGAGCAGACGCGCGTCGCTGCCGCGTCTGCCGATCAGTTGCAGCCCCAAGGGCAGACCGCGCGCGTCGAAACCTGCGGGGATGTTGACCACCGGCAGGCCGATCAGGCTGGCGGGGACCACCACCTGCATCCAACGGTGATAGGTATCCAACGGCTGGCCGTCGATCTCGGTCGGGTGCACCTGTTCGACAGCAAAGGGCCAGACCTGCGCCGAGGGCAGCACCAGCACATCGACTTCCTCAAAGAGAGCATCCGCCGCGCGGAACCAATCGGAGCGGATGCTACTGGCACGCTGGATGTCATAGGCTGAGAACCCCTGCCCCCGCGCGACCTCCCATTGCGCGGCAGGTTTCAGCCCCTCGCGCCGAGCGGGGTCGTCATAGATCGCCCCGAGGGAGGCTGCCACGGCAAAGGACCGCAGGGTGATCCAGCTTTCCCACATGGCCTCCGCATCAAAGGGTGCCGCCAAGGGCGTGACCGTATGGCCAAGGTCGGCCAAGCGCTTCAGCGCCGCCTCGCTATGGTCAATGATCCCCGGCGCACAGGGGAAGGCACCGCCCCAGTCGCCCAGCCAGCCGATCCGCTGAGGGGCCAGTGCCGCGTCGATCAGCGGTGTTGCATCGGGGGTGGCGCGGGTCAGCGGTTCGCGCAGATCATAGCCTGTCATCACGTCCAGCAGGGGGGCAAGGTCGCGCGGGCTGCGCGCCATCGGCCCCAAGGTCGAAAGCTGGTGCAGAAACAGATCGCCGTCATTGCCCGAAGGCACCGTGCCCCAGCTGGGCCGCATGCCGTAGACGTTGTTCCACCCCGCCGGATTGCGCAGGGAGCCCATCATGTCCGACCCGTCGGCCACGGCCACCATCCGCGCCGCCAGCGCCGCCGCCGCCCCGCCCGAGGAGCCGCCCGCCGAGCGGCCGAGGTCATAGCGGTTGCAGGTCGCGCCATGCACCGGGTTGAACGTATGGCTGCCAAGGCCGAATTCCGGGGTGTTGGTCTTGCCGATCACAATCGCACCGGCGGCGCGAAGCCGCGCGACCGCCGGGTGATCCCGCGTGGCCGGGGCTGCCCCAAACAGCGGCGAGCCCTGCGAGGTGGGCAGCCCCTCCGCATCCGCCAAATCCTTGATCGCCATGGGAATGCCGTGCAGCCAGCCCTTGCGCGGGCCAGCGTCGGCGGCCTCAGCCTCGGCCAGCAAAACGTCGCGATCGCGGAGGGAGACGACGGCATTCACCTTGCCGTTCACCGCCTCGATCCGGGCAAGCGTGGCCTGCATCAACTCAACCGCGGAAATTTCTCGCGCGGCCAGCGCCTCGGACAGCTCTGAGGCGTCCCAATTCAGCAATTCCATCATGTCCCCCTATTGGTCACTGTCATTCCTTGAGGGGGACGGCACGGGCTTAGTCGCCCTGCGCCTCGGCCCGGCTTTTGCCCGAGACCGCCAGCGCCAGCGTCGCCCCCATCAGCCCGTCGAGATCGCCGTCGAGCACGCCTTTGGTGTCCGAGGTCTCGTAATTGGTGCGCAGGTCTTTGACCATCTGATAGGGCTGCAGAACGTAGGAGCGGATCTGGTTGCCCCAGCCCGCGTCGCCTGCGTTCTCATGCGCCTCGTTCACCAGCGCCGAGCGCTTGTCCAACTCCATCTGATAGAGCCGCGATTTCAGCGCTTTCATGGCGATGTCGCGGTTCTGGTGCTGCGACTTCTCCGAAGAGGTCACGACAATGCCCGTGGGGTGGTGGGTGATCCGCACCGCGGAGTCGGTGGTGTTGACGTGCTGACCGCCCGCGCCGGAGGACCGGTAGGTATCGATGCGAATATCGGAGGGGTTCACCTCGATCTCAATATTGTCGTCGACCACCGGGTAGACCTTCACGGAGGTGAAGGAGGTGTGCCGTTTGGCTGCCGAGTCGAAGGGCGAGATGCGCACGAGGCGGTGCACGCCGCTTTCGGACTTCAGCCAGCCATAGGCGTTATGGCCTTCGATCTTATAGGTCGCGGATTTGATGCCCGCCTCGTCGCCCGGGCTTTCGGCCTGAAGATCGACCTTATAGCCCTTCTTCTCGGCCCAGCGGACATACATCCGCGCCAGCATGCTGGCCCAGTCACAGCTTTCCGTGCCGCCCGCGCCTGCGTTGATCTCAAGGAAGGTGTCGTTGCTGTCGGCCTCACCGTTCAGCAGCGCTTCGAGTTCCTTCTGCGCGGCCTTTTCGGCCAGCGCCTTCAGCGCCGCCTCGGCGTCAGAGATGACCTCTTCGTCCTCTTCCATCTCGCCCAGTTCGATCAGTTCAAGATTGTCGGCCAACTCCTGTTTGATGCCCTCATAGGTGTCGATGGCATCGACCAGCGACTGACGCTCGCGCATCAGCTTTTGCGCCGCATCGGGGTTGTCCCAAAGGTTCGGGTCTTCGACACGGGCGTTGAATTCTTCCAGCCGGTAGGGCGCGGTCTCCACATCCAGTCGCTGGGCCAGCAATTCCAGCGATTTGCTGATCTGGTCCGCGGTATTCTGTGCCTCTGCGCGCATGTGTGCCTGCCTTTGATAAGTAAAGCGGCCCCGAAAACCGGAGCCGCACGAGAGATAGACCAGCCCGCCAGCGGCGGCAAGTGGGGGCGGCAAAGCGTGGCTTTGCCTCGCCCATTCGGCCTGATTAGTAAAGACCGCCGGAGCTCAGCGTGCCAAAGCTCGCCTTGGGGCCGACGGTGGCTTTCTTGCCGGTCGATGTGGTGACCTCACGCGAGGAGGAGCCGCCCAGTTCTTCGACCAGCGGCAGGTCCGCCCCCATGGCAAAGCCGCCATCGAAAGAGATGCCAAAGAGCGGCTCTTCGCCATCGCGGAAACATTCTGCCACGACATTGGCGCCCGTGGCGCTGTCGCTTAGCCGCGCACCTGTGAAACGGTCGATCTTGATAAAGCGGCACTGCTCGGGGACTGTGAAGTCACCGCCGCCGTATTTCTTGATCGCTTGGCTCATGAAGCGTTGGAACACGGGCGCGCAGAGCCGCCCGCCGCCCGCGCCCCGGCCCATCGGGCGCGGGGTGTCAAAACCGATATAGCAGCCCGCCACGACGTTGGAGGAAAAGCCCACGAACCACGCATCTTTCTCATCGTTGGTGGTGCCTGTCTTGCCCGCGATCGGCACCGGCAGGTTCACCGCATTGCGCGCCGTGCCACGCTCGACCACGCCCCGCATCATGGAGGTCAGCTGATAGGCGGTCACCGGGTCCATCACCCGCTCGCGGTTGGAAATGATCCGCGGCGCCTCACCGGGGGCGAGGTTGATCTGCTCACAATCGTAGCATTTGCGCTCATCATGTTTGTAGACCGTGCGACCATAGCGGTCTTGCACCCGGTCGACCAAAGTGGGCTGCACCCGCTCACCGCCATTGGCGAACATCGCATAGGCCGAAACCATTTGGTACAGCGTGGTTTCCTGACTGCCGAGCGCGTTCGACAGCAAGGGCGCCAGATCGTCGTAAACGCCGAAACGCTCCGCATAGCTGCCGACCACATCCATCCCGACCTCTTGCGCCAGACGGATGGTCATCAGGTTGCGCGACTGTTCGATGCCCGTACGCAGGGGCGTCGGCCCATAGAATTTATGCGAAGCGTTCTGTGGCCGCCAGACGCCCTGCGGCGTGTTGATCTCAATAGGCGCGTCGACCACGATGGTCGCGGGGCTGTAGCCGCTGTCCAGCGCTGAGGCATAGACGAAGGGCTTGAAGCTCGACCCCGGCTGGCGCTTGGCCTGTGTGGCGCGGTTGAACACGCTCGCCTGATAGGAAAAGCCGCCCTGCATCGCGATCACGCGGCCCGTGTGCACGTCCATCGCGACGAAACCGCCCTGCACCTCTGGCACCTGCCGCAAAGTCCAGCGGATGAAAGATCCGTCGCTGTCCGAGGTCATGCGCCGGACCAAGACGACCTCACCCACCTCAAGCAGGTCGCCCGCCACCTGAGCCTTGCGCCCGAGGGATCCGTCATCTAGCCGTTTGCGCGCCCATTGCACGTCTTTGGCCGGGATCCAGTGGCCGTCTTCGTCATCCTCGACGCCTTCGATGCCGATGCGGGCATCGTTATTGCCAACCTCAAGCACCACCGCCGGATACCACTGGTTTTCCAGATCGATGTCACGCGGCACCCGCAGGTCCGCAAGTGCTGCACGCCATTTCTCTTCGCTGTCCAGTTGATCGGCGGGGATCTCAAAACGCGTCCCGCGCCAGATGCCCCGCCCGCGGTCATATTGCTCTAGCTGACGGCGCAGGGCGTTGGCGGCGATGGGCTGCATCTCGTTGTCGATGGTCGCGCGCACGGTCAGACCGCCGGTAAAGAACTCCCCCTCGCCGAAATCTTCGCTCAACTGGCGACGGATTTCGTCGGTGAAGTAATCCCGCGGCGGCAGTTCGGCCTTGAAGCTCTCGAAATCACCGTTCTGGACCGAGCGCAGCGGCTGCGCCACTTCGGTTTCATAGAGCGCTTCCGAGATATAGCCGTTCTCTTTCATCTCCCGCAGCACGAAGTTCCGCCGCGCCAGCAGCCGGTCCTTGCGGCGCACCGGGTGGTAATCCGAGGGTGCCTTGGGCAGCGAGGCGAGGAAAGCCGCCTCATGCGGGGCCAGCTCGCTCAATGTCTTGTTGAAATACGTCTGGCTCGCCGCCGCCACACCATAGGAGTTCTGGCCGAGGAAAATCTCGTTCAGATAGAGCTCGAGGATTTTCTCTTTGCTCAGGGTCTCTTCCAGACGCGAGGCAAGGATGATCTCCTTGATCTTACGCTCGGCCCGGCGGTCGCCCGACAACAGGAAGTTCTTCATCACCTGCTGGGTGATCGTCGAGGCCCCGCGCACGTCGCGCCCGCGCGATTTGACCGCATCCACCGCCGCCGCACCGATGCCGCGCAGGTCATAGCCCTCATGGGTGTAGAAGTTCTTGTCCTCAGCCGAGATAAACGCCTGTTTCACCAGATCCGGGATGGTATTGGCCGGGGCGAAAAGACGACGCTCCTTGGCGAATTCGTCGATCAAACGGCCCTGGCCCGAGTAAATCCGGCTGATCGTCGGCGGCGTATATTGCGCCAGCGACTCATGGCTGGGCAAATCCCGGCCATACATCCAGAACACCGCTCCGATGGTCAAAGCCACCATGCCGACGCTCAGGGTCAGGGTGGTAAAGATCCCCCCGAAAAAGGACAGAACAAATCGAAACACGCGCGCGGACCACCATTGGCTAGGGACAGTTCCGAGCCTATACAGGATGCGCTGGCGCGGGTCAAAACACATGGCCGCCAGCGGGGGCGAATCTTCGCCCATCGCGAAAGCGGCTACATCCTTTTATTTTACTTTCTGATCAAAGGCTTGAGCGCCGCGTCCTGATCACGCCACGTCACGATCGCATCCGCCATCGCGCTGACCATCGATGCGCGCCACACCGGATCGCGCAGATTGGTCAGATCCCGCTTGGAACTCAGGAACCCCACTTCGACCAGAACCGATGGGATATCCGCCGATTTCAGGACCGAGAAACCGGCCCGCCGCAGGGGGCGGTTGTTCAACGGCCCGCCCGCCGCGCCCATGCCATCCACCAAAATCTCGGCCAACGCGTCCGAGCGCGGCTCGGTCTCTTGCCGGGCAAGGTCCAGCAGGATGCCCGCCACCTGATCATCTGAGCCGGTTAAATCCGCCCCCGCGATGATGTCGGACCGGTCATGCCGCGCCGCGAGATGTTCCGTCGCCACATCGCTGGCATCATCGGAAAGGGTATAGACCGTCGCCCCGCTGGCCCCGCCCTGCGACAGGCTGTCGGCATGAAGCGAGATGAAAATGTCCGCCTCGGCCTGATGGGCGATGGCGACCCGGCGCTCCAAGGCGACGAAAATATCCTCGTCCCGGGTCAGCAAGACATCAACCCCCTTGCGCCGCAGCGCATCGCGCAGGTCGCGGGCGAAGTTGAGCATCAGGTCTTTCTCGTCCAACCCCTCGCGCTGCGCACCGGGGTCGATGCCGCCGTGACCAGGGTCCAGAACGACGGTGAAACTGTCCTTGTCAGCCACCGCAGGCTTTGGCGGCGCGGTGAGCGCGGTGGTCCAATCAGGGTCCACCGGCGCGCCCGCGGCCTTGGCAAAGATCGCAGGCTCGACCGTCTCCAAGGTAATCTCAAGCCGCGCCTTGCCGCTGCTTGCGTCCACCGGCATGCCAATCTCAGCGGGAACCATCGGCTCGGCCAAATCGGCCACCAGACGCGACCAACCGGGCTGAAACGCACCAAACCGCAGTGCCGAGATACGGCCCGGCTTCTCCAACAGATCCCCCCGGGCGACATTCGACCAATCCGCCTCGCGGAAATCGACGATCAGGCGGGCGGGATCATCCAGCAGAAAAACCCGAAAAGGCACGCCCTGGCTCAGCGCCACGGTCAAATCGGTCTTGCCGAACCAGCGATCACTCACTGTGCTCTCAACCGGATCGACCCGCGCCAGCGCCGTCAACTCCTGCGCCGCGACGGTGACCGGCCCCGCGCAGGCCAACAAGACTGCCAGTCCCCTAAAGATTGCCCGCATGATCGATCACCCTGCCCGTTTTCGCCCTTCTATCACCTGCCGCGCGGCCAAACCAGCGTTCAGCGCGCCGCCATGAAGGCTTTGAGCCGAGCGATGCCCTCCTTCATATCCGCCGTGCTGCGCGCATAGGAAAAGCGCAGCGTCTTATGCCCCCGCGCCGGGTCAAAATCGAGCCCGGGGGTCACGGCGACCCCAGCCTTCTCCAGAATTTCCGCCGCGAAGGCGCGGCTGTCATCGGTAAAGCGCGAGACATCGGCATAGACGTAAAACGCCCCATCGGGCGGCGCGATGTCGGTAAACCCCGCCTCTTGCAAACCGGTGATCATCAAATCGCGGTTGCGCCGGTAAACCGCCAAATTGGCCTGCAATTCGTCGTCGCAATCCATCGCCGCCAGCGCCGCGATCTGGCTAGCATGGGGTGCGCAGATAAACATGTTCTGCGCGATCCGCTCGACCACGCGCACCTGATCCTCGGGCACCACCATCCAGCCCACGCGCCAGCCGGTCATCGAGAAATACTTCGAGAAGGAGTTGATCACATAGCAGTCATCGGTGACCTCCAGCGCGGTCACGGCCTTCTTGTCATATTCGATGCCATGGTAAATCTCGTCCGAGATGAAGGACATGTCATTGGCCGCACAGGCCTCCGTCAGCGCCGTCAAGGCGGGTCGGTCGAGCATCGTGCCCGAAGGATTGGCCGGGGAGGCCACGAGCAAACCACGCAGGTCTTCCCCCGCGAAATCCGCCGCGACCGGCTGATATCTGTTCTCCGGCGCGGCGGGCAGATCGACGGGCTGCATCCCCAAGGCGCGCAGGATCTGACGGTAGCTGGGATAGCCCGGCGCCCCGATGCCCACCCGATCCCCTGAATCGAAGAGCGCGGTAAAGGCCAGCAAAAACCCGCCCGAGGACCCGGGGGTGATCACCACCCGAGCCGGATCGAGATCGACGTTATACCATTCGCCATACATCTGCGCGATCCGCGCCCGCAAAGCAGGCAGGCCAAGCGCCACGGTATAGCCCAAGGCCCCCTCACCCATCGCCTTGGCCAGCGCGGCCGCCGCCCCTTTCGGCGCGCCCGTGCCGGGCTGGCCAACCTCCATATGAATGATGTGACGGCCCGCCTCTTCGGCGGCGCTGGCGGCCTGCATCACGTCCATCACGATAAAGGGATCAACGGCGGACCTGGTTGAATTGCGCATGGGCTTGCTCCTACTGTCGGCATGTGCTTTCACCGCGCCTGATGCCGGGCGTCAACCCTTGGCCCCTATTTCGCAGCTTTACCGAAAGGACCGCCCATGTTCGTCCGCCTCCTCGCCCCTGCCCTTGCCGGTGCAGTCACCCTTGCCGCCCCCGCCGGGGCCATGGACCTGACCGAGCTTACAGACGCCGAACGCGCGCAGTTCCGGGCCGAGGTCCGCGCCTATCTAATGGAAAACCCCGAAGTGATCCTACAAGCGGTAGAGCAGATGCAAAACCGTCAGGCCCAAGCGCAGATGCAGGCAGATTTCGATCTGGTCTCCGCCAATGCCGATGAGATTTTCGACGATGGCTACTCTTGGGTCGGCGGCAACCCGGAGGGGGACATCACGCTGGTTGAATTCCTCGACTACCGCTGCGGCTACTGCAAACGCGCCCATGGCGAAGTGGCCAAACTTCTGGAAACCGACGGTAACATCAAACTGATCGTCAAAGAGTTCCCGATCCTTGGAGAGCAATCGCTGCTGGCGTCGCGCTTTGCCGTGGCGACCAAACAGGTCGCGGGCGATGACGCTTACAAACAACTGAACGATGCGCTTATGGCCTTCAACGGAGCGGTCACCCTCCCCGCCCTCCGCCGCTTGGGCGAAAGCTTCGATCTGGATGTCGCAGCAATCGAAGCCGAGATGGACAGCGACGCGGTCACGCAAGAGATCGCCCAAACCCGCGCGCTGGCCCAAAAGCTGCAGATCACCGGCACGCCCACCTTCGTCATGCAAGACGAAATGCTGCGCGGCTACCTGCCCTATGATCAAATGATGGCGCTGGTAGAAGAAAAACGCGGCTAAAGATGCGCGCCCCGGCATTTCTGGCCGCGCTCGTGCTGGCCCTGCCCGCCGGGGCCGATGAACCGTCCGCGCGAGATGCGTTTGAAACCGAACTCCGCGCCGCGGTCCTTGCCAATGGCGATGTCATCGCCAAAGCGCTGGCCGGCCCGACGCAAATGCAACGGCATATTCAAAACGACCTGTTGCTGCTCGACCGCTTGGCCCCCGACCTTCTGGCGGGCCACCCCATCGCGCTTTTCACCGCAGAAGACTGCGAGACCTGCGCCACCGCCGCCCACGAATTGACCGCAATTACAAAGCGTTACGGCATCACCTTCATACAACACGATCTCAGCCACCCCCAGCCCGCCCGCTGGGCTACCGCCCTAGGGCTCACCGACGCCCCCTTCTATGTGCTGCCCGAAATGATCCTCAACGGCCACATGCCCCCCATCGTCCTAGAAAAACACCTCACCCCAAACAAGGTGAAGACGCCCCCACAACCCACTGATTAATAACCCATTCCAACAACAGACAAAGCGCGCCAACCTCCCGGCTCACGCGCTCCCCCTCATCTTCATCCTTTTAAAAATACCTCTGCGCAGCCCCTCAACCAACACAGCGCCAGCGGCCCAGCCCCCAACCTACTCAGCCGCCTTCACCGCCTCAGCCTCAATCTGCGCCGCGCGTTCCTCGACCTGCTCGACGATATGATCAATCATACCTTCATTGCCGAGCTTATGGCTCTGTTTGCCCGCCAGATAGACCATGCCAGACCCGGCCCCGCCGCCGGTAAAGCCCACGTCGGTCATCAGCGCCTCACCGGGGCCGTTCACCACGCAGCCGATGATCGACAGGCTCATCGGCGTCTTGATATGCTCCAGACGTTTCTCCAAGGTCTCGACGGTTTTGATCACATCGAACCCCTGCCGCGCGCAAGAGGGGCAAGAAATGATGTTCACCCCACGGTGCCGCAACCCGAGGGATTTGAGAATCTCATAGCCAACCTTCACCTCTTCCACCGGATCGGCGGAGAGGGAGACGCGGATGGTATCGCCGATGCCACTCCACAAAAGGTTGCCCAGACCGATGGCCGATTTGATCGTGCCCGACATAAGCCCGCCCGCCTCGGTGATGCCGAGGTGGATGGGCGCGTCGGTGGCATCGGCAAGCTGTTGGTAGGCCGCCGCGGCCATGAAGACGTCCGAGGCCTTGCAGGAAATCTTGAACTCGTGGAAATCGTTGTCTTGCAGGATCTTGATGTGATCCAGCCCGCTTTCGGCCATCGCATCGGGGCATGGCTCGCCGTATTTCTCCAGCAGATGCCGCTCCAGCGAGCCTGCGTTCACGCCGATGCGGATTGAGCAATTGTGGTCCCGCGCGGCTTTGATGACCTCGCGCACCCGCTTTTCATCGCCGATGTTGCCGGGGTTGATGCGCAGACAAGCGGCACCCGCCTCGGCGGCTTCGATCCCGCGCTTGTAGTGAAAGTGGATGTCCGCAACGATGGGCACCGACACTTCGGGCACGATCTCACGCAGGGCTTTGGAGGAATCCTCATCCGGAACCGAGACGCGCACGATATCGGCGCCCGCGTCGGCGGCGGCTTGGACCTGTGCGATGGTGGCGGCGACATCGGTGGTCAGCGTGTTGGTCATGGTCTGCACGGTGATCGGCGCGTCACCGCCCACCGGCACATTGCCCACCATGATCTGCCGGGACTTGCGACGCGGAATATCGCGCCAAGGGCGAATGGAATGAAGCGACATGAAGACACCTTTCGCGGGATCAGGGGCTTTGGCCCCCTACCTATTCAGCCGGGGCCTCATGTGCAATGGGAAGCGGCGGCCCGCGCGTTTAGCTGCCCTGACAGGGCATCGCCGCCAGAGCGGAGGGGTCGAGTGAGCCTTCGAGATCGGCAAACATCCGGCTGAGCGATTGCTCCGCCGTCGGATCGACCGGCTCATAAAGCTCGGCCAGCGCCTGGGCGTGGAGCGGCACGTTGGAGGTCACTGCTCCGCGCGGCCCAACGGGGCCGAAACAGCCATCCGCCATGGCGAAATATAGCGCACCGGATTCGCCCGTCCGAAGGGAGGGCGGCTCTTCGGTGACGGGGACATCCCATGTGTCGCCCTTGTTCATCACGCCTTCGAAAATCACCGTACCGTCAGCCGCGCGCACCCGCACCCAAGAGGGGTAAGCGGCGACCATGCGCACTTTCTCACCCAAAGGCTCAACAACCTGCGGTTTGGGCAGGTCCGTATCGGCATTGGCGAGCATCACCGCCTCGTCGATGGCGCTGGTGATGCTGTCATCCGACAGGCTGTCATCACCCTCCGTCGCCTCGGCCACCACGGTACCTTGCGTAGCGGTATCGGGGCGGTCCGGCGTCGGGAAATTGCTGACAGAGCGCGGGTCGATAGAAGCAATCGGCGCGTCACGCGCCACCAGCACCGGCACGTCGAGCGCTTGCGGGCGATAAAGCCGGTCCAGCGCCTCGGCCCGAGGGCTTTCCACGCTTTGCGGCGCGGCGGAATCGTCTTCTGCGTCAGGCGCGCTGGCCAATGCCCCGTCCAACGGGTCAAGATCGGAAAGCACGATGGGGGTCTGATCCACCGGCGCCACTTGCACGCGCTGCACCTCTTTCAGCACGGTCCAACCGCCAAAACCGATGGCCGAGATCAGCGCGATCAGCACCAGTGAAGAGCCAACCGCCCCCGGCTCAATCCGGCTGAGCAACCCGTCGCCCGTGGGCACGAAGGGCGTGTTGGGCCGGGCGAAAAGATCGTCTTCTTTCGGGGACTTGCGGCGTTCCTCGAAGCTCGGCTTTTTCACGACGGAGGCTTCGGCGGACATGCCGTGGGCCACGGCGAAACCGGATTCCTTGCAGAAGGCGGCAAAGGCCTGATCGGGATCCATATTGAGGTAGCGCGCGTAGGAGCGCACATAGCCCGCAATGAAGCCGGGCGTGTCAAATGCGCCGGGATCACAGTTTTCGATTGCGGCGATATAGGAGGCTTTGATGCGCAATTCGCGCTGCACGTCGAGCAGGGATTTACCAAGCGTAGCCCGTTCGCCGCGCATGACATCCCCCAACCGCAATTCGAATGCATCGAACCCTTTGGGTTCGACTGTTTCGTCCTCAGCGGTTCTGGAGGCCCATCGCCCGATCATCAATATGCCCTGTCCCTGTTAGCCTGTAGCTTTGATCCAAACACGCCCCAACGATTCGGATGTAGCCTTTTCTTGACAAAAGGCTACCACAAGACAACGGAAAACACGAATAGCGCTGCGTTAGCCCGCGGCTTCGGCACGATTCAGCGCACAATGTGACCAGAGCACGTCCATCCCCCGGACAAGTGCATCCATCTCTTTAGGCCCATGTACCGGTGAGGGCGTGAAGCGCAACCGCTCCGTGCCGCGCGGCACGGTGGGGAAGTTGATGGGCTGAACATAGATGCCGTGATCTTCGAGCAGCATGTCCGACAGAAGCTTGGTGTGCACCGGGTTGCCCACCATGACGGGCACGATATGGCTGCCATGATCGATGATCGGCAGACCCAGACCCTTCAGCCGCAACTTCAGCGCTTTGGCCTGCTGCTGGTGTTTCTCACGCAACTCCGGCGCGCGTTTAAGATAGGCGACCGAGGCCGCGGCCCCCGCAGCGACGGCAGGCGGCAGCGAGGTGGTAAAGATGAACCCCGGCGCATAGGAGCGGATCGCGTCGCACATCTTGGCCGAAGCGGCGATATAGCCGCCCATCACGCCATAAGCCTTTGCCAGCGTGCCGTTGATGATGTCGAGCCGGTGCATCAACCGGTCGCGTTCGGCCACCCCTCCCCCGCGCGGGCCATACATGCCAACCGCGTGCACCTCATCGATATAGGTCAGCGCGCCGAATTCATCGGCCAGATCGCAGATCTCTTCGATGGGGCCGAAATCGCCATCCATCGAATAGATCGATTCAAAAGCGATCAGCTTGGGCGCGGCAGGATCATCCGCCTCCATCAACTCGCGCAGATGGGCCACGTCGTTGTGGCGGAAGATACGCTTGGCCCCGCCATTACGGCGCACGCCTTCGATCATGGAGGCATGGTTCAGCGCGTCGGAATAGATGATCAGCCCGGGAAAGAGCTTGGGCAGGGTCGAAAGCGTGGCGTCATTGGCAATATATGCCGAGGTGAACAGCAGCGCCGCTTCCTTGCCATGCAGATCGGCCAGTTCGGCCTCTAGCTGCTTGTGATAGACCGTTGTGCCCGAGATGTTGCGCGTCCCGCCAGAGCCTGCGCCGGTGGCGCGCAGCGCTTCTTCCATGGCTTCGATCACCACGGGGTTCTGCCCCATGCCCAAATAGTCGTTGCCGCACCAAACGGTGATATCCTGCTGCGACCCGTCGGGTTTGGTCCAGACGGCATGGGGGAACTGACCATTGCGACGCTCGATGTCGATGAAGGTCCGGTAGCGTCCTTCGTCATGCAGGCGCGCAATCGCCGCGTCGAGCTTCTCGTTATAGTCCATGCGCGTCTCCATCTTTTGGCGCGAACAGGAGGGGGCCCCTCCATATTCAGCTTTTAGAATGATTACAGATCCAAAGCCGAAGCTTCAATCTCTTATCCTGGCCCCTTTGCGGGGCGAACTGTCGCAGGCGCTGCGCGTTCTACGCCCGATTTAAGATTGTTCGCTTGTATTGCCAGCTGCTTTCATGCTTCCAAAGGACCAATCCAGAAAGGGCAGTTTGTTTTGCGCGCCACTCCACATCCCCAGCAGGACCAGCGCCTGCGGACGCTTTATAATTACGAGATTCTCGACACCCCGCGCGAGGAGGAGTTCGACGAGATCGTCGAACTGGCGGCTGAGATCTGTGACGCGCCGATTTCAGTGATCAACCTGATCGACAAGGACAGACAGTGGTTCAAGGCCGAAGTGGGTCTGGGTGCGCGCGAGACGCCGCTCGAAACCTCGCTCTGCTCTCATGCGATTCTGGAAGAGCGCTTCGTTGAGATTCCCGACACGCTGAAAGACCCGCGCATGGCCGACAACCCGCTCTGCACCGCAGGCGACGGGCTGCGCTTTTATGCAGGTGCCCTGCTGATTGCGTCCAACGGGCTGCCGCTTGGCACGCTGTGCATCCTCGACACCAAACCCCGCAGGCTGACCGCGCTGCAACGCAAGGCGATCTCTGTCTTGTCCCGTCAGGTGATGAAACAGCTCGACCTGCGCCTTTCCCTGCGCAGCCAAGCCGTGCTGATGAGCGAGGCCGACCACCGTGTCAAAAACTCGCTCCAGACACTGTCGGCCATGGTTCGGCTCCACACCCGGCAATTGGATGACACGACCACGATCAATGTGCTGAACGGCATTCAGCGCCGGGTCAACGCCATGGCAACGCTACATGGTGAACTGCAATCCGGGCACGGGCGCGATGAGGTGGATGCGGAGCAATACCTCGGCAAGGTCGTAGGGCTTTTGCAGGAAACCGCACCGGGGCATGTCAAAATCAGCTATAGGGCAGACCCTGTGACCCTGCGGTCCACCGCGGCTTCATCCTTGGGGCTGATCATTAGCGAGTTTGCCGCCAATTCGATCAAACACGCCTTCCCGGATGGCGCGGCTGGCCATATCGAAATCGACCTCAGCCTGCGGGACGGGCATTTCCACCTTGAATGCAAAGACGATGGCATCGGGGCCGCGAACGAGGGCAAAGGGCGGGCCGACAGCATTGGGCAGACCTTGATGGCGGCGGCGGCGTCGCAGTTGAATGCGCAGGTCGACAGCCAGCTTACCGCCGAGGGCAGCCACCTCTCGCTCACCTTCTAATCGCGGGCCCTGCGGCCACTGGACACCCCCTGCCCGCCTGATACCTTCGCGCCAAATTCACAAGCGCAAGGAATTATGCCCATGTCCCTCAACGATGTTCTCGCCCGGATCGACAACGATCTGCCCGCCGCCACCGACCGTCTGTTGGACCTGCTGCGCATCCCGTCAATCTCGACCGATCCGGCCTATAAGGCCGATTGCGACCGCGCCGCCGATTGGCTGGTGGCCGACCTTACATCCATGGGCGTGGAAGCCGAAAAACGCGTCACACCGGGGCATCCGATGGTCGTGGGTCATGTCGGCGAAGGTAAGCCGCATCTGCTGTTCTATGGCCATTATGACGTGCAGCCGGTCGACCCGCTGAACCTTTGGGACCGCGATCCCTTCGATCCGGCGGTTGAGGAGACGGAAAAGGGTCGCGTGATCCGGGGCCGCGGGGCCGCCGATGACAAGGGCCAGTTGATGACCATCATCGAAGCCCTGCGCGCCTGGAAAGAGGTGAAAGGCGATTGGCCCTGCCGCATCACCTTCTTCCTCGAAGGCGAAGAGGAATCCGGCTCCCCCTCCCTCGTCCCTTTCATGGAGGAGAACGCGGAGGAGTTGAAAGCCGATGTGGCGATGATCTGCGACACCGGGTTGTTCGAAAGTAAGACCCCCGCCATCGTCACCATGCTGCGCGGGCTTTTGGGCGAAGAGCTGACCGTCACCGCCCCGTCGAAAGACCTGCATTCGGGCATGTATGGTGGCATTTCGATGAACCCGATCCGCGCGTTGAGCAAGGTGATCGCCGCGCTGCATGACGACGAAGGCCGCATCACCATCCCCGGCTTCTATGACGGCGTGCCGGACCTGCCCGAGGATCTGGAAGCGCAGTGGCAGGGGCTGGCCTTTGACCATAGCGCCTTCCTCGGCGACGTGGGGCTCAGCAAACCGGCGGGTGAGCAGGACCGCACCCCGCTTGAGATGATCTGGTCGCGACCGACTTGTGAGGTCAACGGCATCTGGGGCGGCTATACCGGCGATGGCTTTAAAACGGTGCTGCCCTCCGAGGCGCATGCCAAGATCAGCTTCCGCCTCGTCGGCACGCAAGACCCGCTCGCCATCCGTGAGAACTTCCGCAAGATGGTGGCTGAGATGCTGCCCGAAGACTGCACGGTAGAGTTCTCAGGCCATGGCGCCAGCCAAGCCTCGGGGGTGGACATTGGCCATGCGATGTTCGAACCCGCCCGCCAAGCGCTGAGCAACGAATGGCAGGTGCCTGCGGCCTATATCGGCTGTGGTGGCTCGATTCCGATTGCGGGGCATTTTCAGAAGATTCTCGGGACCGAGCCGATGCTGATCGGTTTCGGCAAGGATGACGATCAAATCCACTCCCCGAACGAGAAATACGACATGGAAAGCTTTCACAAAGGCATCCGCTCTTGGGCGCGCATCATTGATGCGCTGACCTAAGCAGATTGGCGATCGGGCCTGCCCGGTCGCCACCTATTCCATTGGTTGAGCCTCAAGAGGCAGGGCTGAATAAGCCTGCGCGAACTAGGGCTTAGCGCCTGCACGTTACGAAATAGAGGGGGAAAGTGGCGCGGTTGACGGGGCTCGAACCCGCGACCCCCGGCGTGACAGGCCGGTACTCTAACCAACTGAGCTACAACCGCGCGATGTGGGCGGAATAGGCCACGGGGCGCGGGGCGTCAAGCGCATTCGCGCGAGAAAATGTGCTTTCTCGAAAGAAGTTTTTGCGCGGCATTTTAAGGGGATTGGAAACGAAAAAAGGGACCTCAGAGAGGTCCCCTTTTCAGGCAGCGGTGGCGCGGTTGACGGGGCTCGAACCCGCGACCCCCGGCGTGACAGGCCGGTACTCTAACCAACTGAGCTACAACCG